>JBEANZ010000628.1:0-3222 GCA_041165185.1 Verrucomicrobiota bacterium
CCGCGCCCGCGACGCGCTACGCCGCGGGCGGCGGAAGGAGAGTGGCCTCGATCTCGATGTTGAGTTCGCGGCGGCAGATGTCGCTGCGCAGGTAGGTGATCGTGTCGGCGGGCCGGAACAGCGCGGCGTCGAGCCGCGCGCGGACCACCCCGAGATCGGCGGCGTGGCGCAGGTAGGCGGTAAAGTGACGGCGCGAGCCCGGCGCGCCCGCGAGGTCCGGGCCGAGGCCGCAGGCGCGCGCGATGGCGCGGAGGTTTTCGAGCGTGTAGTCGAGTTGCGCCGCGGTGTCGTCCGGCGCGATCGTGCGATGGCCGCGAATGGCCGCCGTGCCGGAAACAAAGACCGCCGTCGGCGCCGCATCCACGACCGTGGCGCGGGCGAAGGTCGGCGCCCGCGGCCCGTAGTCCGGCGGATAATGGTAGGCCGGGATCTGGAGGGGATTTTCGAGGTGCCGCACGGAGGCCGCGGTCGCGGCGAACCCGACCGTCAACATCGCGCCCTCGCCGCCCACGGCCGAAGCCGCCGAGGCCTGGCGCCGGTAGTCCGCGCCAAACTCCGCCTCAAACGCGTGCGCGCGCCCGCGGCAAAACGCGCGGTAGTTTTCGAGCCCGTCGCGGCCGGGCGCGTTGATCGCGGGCACGTAGTTCCAGATGCGCGCGAGCGCGTGGCCGCGCGCGGCGCGCAGGAGATCGTCATAGAGCGCACGCGCCACCGCCTCGAGATCGTCGGCGACGAGGCGCGTGCCGACGCCGAGCAACCAGCCGCCGGCGCGGTAAACCCGCACGGCCCCGACGGCGCCGCGGGCCGTCGCGGGCGGAAACATCGCGTCCGCGCCGGCGCCGCCGAGCACGGGCGGCAGCCCGGAAAAATCGCCCGCGAGCGAAGCAAACCCGAAGCGCCCGACGGCCGGCCCCGGTCGAGGGCACGCGCCCGGCGCCGTCATTTCTTCTTCGCAACCGGACTCAGCCGCTTCGTGAGATCGTTGCGGAGGTTGGAGAGCCAGCCCTTGGGTTGTTCGGGCTTCTGGCGTGCGCCGGTGGACTTGTTGATCGCGTAGCCGACGCAGTAGAGTTCAATTTTCGTGTCGTCGTAAACCAAGGTCACGGTCGCCTCGTTGCTGCGGTGCTTGAGGTAGCCGACCACGCGGCCCTCGGTCTTGTCCTGCACGGTCCACTCGCGCCCGCCGAGCGTGGCGACGATGGCCTTTTGCACGTCGTCCTTGGAGACGCCCGGCGGAATCGCGACGGAGCCGGCCGCCTCGCCCCGATCCGCATCGGCCGCCACGGCGCGAAGACCACCGAGCAGGGAAATCACGAAGGCCACGAAGAGAAACGAACGCCGGGAGAACAACGATGAGGTGCGCATATATATTGGGGTGGAGGAAGCGGGGATGGACTCGGCGGAAACGAATCGCGGCGCAAGCGTTTTTCAGGCCGCCGGCGGACGCGCGGAAAAACGCCGCCACAACTGCACGCCCGCCGCCAGCGCGCCGACGACGGCGAGCGCAATCAACGCGGCCTTCGTGCGGCCCTGTTGCAACGCCCCGAGCCCCGCGATCGCGGCGACCAGGTAGCCCGCCGGGATCGCGGTCGAGAGCACGAGATACGGCACGAGCGGCACGCGCAGCAGCCCGAGCACGTAGCTCTGCACGCAGAACGGCAGGCCCGGCGCGAGCCGGACAAACAGCACCGCGTGCCAGCCGGTGCCCGCCGGCAGGCTCGGGACCGCGTAACCAAAACGCGGCAGCACGCGCTCGACCACCGGGCGCAGCGCGCGCCGCGCCAGCCAGTAGCCGAGGAGAGTGTTGGCGCTCACGGCGGCGACGGCGCACGCGCAGACTCGCCCGACGCCCAGCGCCGGCGTAAACGCGGGACCCGCGACGAGCGCAAACGGCAACAGCGGAAAACCCACCGCCGGCAGCACCGCCATCGCCGCGAAAAACACCACCGGCCCCGCCGCGCGCAACGCACCGATCACCTCGTTCGCCCAGCGGCCCGCATCGACGCCCCACGCAATCCCGCCGAGCACGGCGACCACCGCGACGCCGCCGCCCACCAACAGCCACGGCCGCCGGCGCGCGGCCGGCGGGGCCGAAGACGGGAGCGACGGCGCGGGCGCGGCGTTCATTTCGCCCGCCGCACGCGCTCCTTCTCCTCCTCGCGTTCCTCCTCGAGCCGCGCGCGTTCGCTCGCGAGCTGTTTCTGGATCTTGTCCACCTCGTCGGCTTTCTGGTCCGCGTAGGCGTCGTTGAGCTGCTTCTTCAGGAAGATTTCGCGCTCGGCGATCTTCCCCTTGTAAACGCGATCGATCTCCGCGAGGCGGCCCTTTTGTTCGGGCGTGAGCGGACGCGATGCGTTGGGATCGGATTTGGCGAGTCGCTCCATCGCGAGTTCGTAGGCGCTTTTCATGAACGCGGAGCGTTGGGCAACTCAGCCAAACTTCACGCCGAAAATCAGCGTGACCGCGACGACGGCAAACGGCGGCCACCAACCGCCGCGCTCCTTCCGCCAACCCCACGCGTAGCCCGCGAGCAGCGTCCCCAGCAACACCGCCAGCGCCACGCTCCCGATCCACGGCGCGACGAATTGCGCCGGCACAAACGCGCCCTTCACCTGCACGCCCAACCGCACCGTCCACTCGATGCCGAGCAACACGAGGGCCGCCGCGTGGTTGCACAGCACCGCGCCGCCCACCCAGCCCGCGAGGCCGCACAGGAGCGACGCAAAGCCCCCGAGCGTCACGAGCATCGCCGCCGGGATGAGGATGAGATTCGCGACGAGCGCGCCCGGCGTGAGCAGCCGGAAAAATTGCACGCCCGTGAGGATGCTCACGAGCGTCGTCGCCACGCCGATCGCCACGGCGGCGGCGGCCCACCGCCACAGCTCGGCGCCGGCGTGTTGCCACCACCGCCACGTCGCCTCCGGCACGTCGCGCCACGGCGACCACCGCGCGAGCCACGCGTCGCCCAGCGGCAGCCCGAGCACGAGCAACGCCAACACGATTCCGTAGCTCATCAGGAAGCTCGCGCTGAACACCTGCAGCGGCGCCACCAACAACACCACGAGCGCCGAGGCGACCATCGCCGCGAGCGGATTTCCAGGCCGCCGCAGCACGAACGCCGCCTGAAAAAACACCGCCATCACAAACGCCCGCACCGCCGACGGCGACCCGCCCGTGATGTCAACAAACAGCCACAGCAGCGCCGCGCCCACCAGAAACCGC
>JBEANZ010000629.1:0-6551 GCA_041165185.1 Verrucomicrobiota bacterium
GGCGTAGCGGGCTTTGCGGACTTTCTCGGCGTAGAGCTGCCAGTCGCACGCGGCGAGGGTGAAGCCGCCCTTTTCCGCGTCGATGATGGCCTGCATGTCGGCGGCCTCGCGGCGGGCGTTGGCGATGGCGGGCGGACCGAGTTGGGCGAGGAGCTTGTTGACCGTCGCGACGTTGCCGGCGGTCTGCTCCTCGAGCGCGTTGGCGGCGAAGCTGGGCGCGCCGAGGAGTGCGGCGCGCTCGGCGCGGAGGGTGGCGAGACGCGCGACGGTGGCGCGGTTGTCGAACTCGCCGCCGCGGCTGCTGCGGGCGAGCGAGGCGGCCATGAGCTTCTCGCGCGTGGGGCGGTGCGTGAGGTTGGTGAGCGGGGCCTGGCCGGTGGTGTTTTCGAGGGGGAGTTCGAATTTCCCCTCGTGGCCGCGCTTCGTCGCGGCGGCGGCGGCGGCCGTGATCTCGGCGTCGGAGAGGCCGGCGAGTTCGGCGCGCGTGTCGACGAGGACGGCCGCGGCGGCGCGCTCCTTCAGGGTGTTTTGGGCAAACGCGATCTGGAGCGTGGCGACCTCGGTGTTGAGAGCCTTGAGTTTTTCCTTGTCGGGCGCGGCGAGTTTCGCGCCGGCGCGGACGAAGTCGCGGTGGTAGCGCCAGAGGAGGCGGGCGGATTCGGCGTCGAGTCCAAGGGTGTCGCGCTTCGCGTAGAGCGCGTCGATGCGGGCGAAGAGCGCGGGGTTGAGCGAGACGGCGTCGCGGTGCGCGGAGAGTTTCGGCGCGAGGGTTTTCTGGAGCGCCTGGAGTTCGTCGTTGGTGTGCGCGCCGGTGAGGTTGAAGAAAATCGTGCTCGTGCGGCCGAGCAGTTCGCCGGCGCGCTCGAGGGCGACGATGGTGTTGTCGAACGTCGGTGCGGCGGGGGCCTCGGCGATGGCGGCGATCTCCCGGAGGTGATCGGCCATGCCCCACTCGAAGGCGGGCGCGAAGTGCGCGTTTTTGATCCGGTCGAAGTGCGGATAGTGGAAGGGGAGGGTGCTTTCGGTGAAGAGCGGGTTGGCGGGCATGGCGGAGGAAGCGGCGGCGGGCGCGGGCGCGCCGGTGGCGCTGGCGGTGCGCGCAGGCGCAGTGGAAATCGCGGGGGCGGTGACGAGCGTGCAACCGGCGAGCAACGCGGCGGCGGCCACTCCGAGTTGGAGGCGCGAGGCGGCACGGAGACGGGCGAGCGGGGATTTTTGCATGGCGCGCAGCGTGGTTTGGGGCGGGGGTGTTGCAAGAACCGAGGCGGCGGAGCGCGCGGTGGTGCGCGGGGGACTTCGGCGTTGCCCTGGGCGACGGCGGACGTAGGAAACGCCGATGCTAACTCGACGACTGCGGGGAGTTTTTTTCGGCGCGGGACTCGCGCTCGTTTTCGCGCTGGCGCTGCCGCTCGCCGCCGCCCAACCCAAGGCCGCGCCCGCCGCCACGCCCGCGCCCGCCGCCGACGATCCGTTCGGCTGGCTCGAGGAGATCGACAGCGCGCGCGCGCTCGACTGGGTGCGCGCGCGCAACGATCTCACCGCGAAAAAACTCACCGCCTCCGCCGACTATGCCGCGCTCTACCGCGACGCGCTCACGGTGCTCGACGCGGCGTCGCGCATCCCGGAGGTCACGCAGCGCGGGAAGTTTCTCTACAACCTCTGGAAGGATCGCGACCACCCGCGCGGGCTCTACCGGCGCACGACGCTCGAGGAATTTCGCCGCGCCGCGCCGGCGTGGGAAACCGTCCTCGACATCGACGCGCTCGCGGCGAAGGAGGGCAAGCCGTGGGCTTTCGCGGGCGCCGCGTGGCTGCCGCCGGAAAACCGCCGCTGCCTCATCCGCCTCGCGCCCGGCGGCGGCGATGCGGTGGAGGTGCGCGAGTTCGACGCGGAGCGGCGCGAGTTTGTCGCGGGCGGCTTCGTCGTGCCCGTCGCGAAATCGCGCGTGGGTTGGCGCGATGCGGACAGCGTGTTTGTCGCGAGCGATTTCGGCCCCGGCTCGCTCACGAAATCCGGCTACGCGCGCACCGTGCGACTCTGGACGCGCGGCACGCCGCTCGCCGCCGCGAAGGTGATCTACGAGGGCGACGAGAGCTCCGTCGTCACCTCGGCGCGCCGCGTGCGCATGAAGGAAGGCGACCTCGATCTCGTGACGGAGGACCGCACGTTTTGGGTGCGGAAGACGTTTCAGCTCGTCGACGGCGCGCTGCGGCCGATCGCGTTGCCGGCGACGGCGCGCATCGACGGCGGGTTGCGCGGCGGGCTCGTGGTTTCGTTGAAGGAGGATTGGACGACGGGCGGAAAAACCTTTCTCGCCGGCGCGGTCGTGCTCGTCGCGCCGCAGACGCTGCGCGTCGAGACCATCGTCGCGCCGAGCGCGAACGAAGTCGTCGAGGCCGTGCGCGTGACGCCCGACGCCGTGCTCGTCACGCTGCTCGATAACGTCCGCGGCCGTCTCCACCGCTTCACGCCCGGCGCGACGGCCGCCGCCGGCTGGACGCGCCAGGCGATTCCGTTTCCCGATAACGGCACGATCAAGGTCGTCGGCGAGGACTCCGACAGCGGCGACGTGCTCGTGCAGTTCGAGTCGTTTCTCACCCCGCCCGCGCTCCACCTCGTGCGTGCGGGCGAGACGGCGGCGCAGGTGCTGAAGGCGCAAACGCCGGCGTTTGACGCCACGCGGTTTGAGGTCGCGCAAAACTGGACGACTTCCGCCGACGGCACGCGCATCCCGTATTTCGTGGTCGCGCCGAAAAACCTGAAACACGACGGCACCGCGCCGGTGTGGATGTTTTCCTACGGTGGTTTTGAAATTTCGCTGAAGCCCGCCTACTCCGGCTCCTACGAGGAGTTGCACGGCGCCTACGGGAAACTCTGGCTCGAGCGCGGCGGCGTGTTCGTGCTCGCCAACATCCGCGGCGGCGGCGAGTTCGGCCCGGCGTGGCACACGGCGGTGTTGAAGGAAAACCACGTGAAGTGCTTCGAGGATTTCGAGGCCGTCGCCCGCGATCTGGCGGCGCGGAAAATCACCTCGCCCGCGCATCTCGGCATCGAGGGCCGCAGCAACGGCGGGCTGCTCGTCGCCGCGACGATGCTGCGCCATCCCGAACTCTACGGCGCCGTCGTGTGCGGCAATCCGCTCGTCGATATGCAGCGCTACCACCGGCTGCTCGCGGGGGCGAGTTGGGTCGCGGAATACGGCGACCCCGACGTGCCGGCGCAGTGGGAGTTTATTTCGCGTTACTCGCCCTACCAATACGTGCGCGCCAACCAAAAGCTTCCGCCGATCCTCTTCTACACCTCGACGCGCGACGACCGCGTGCATCCGGGACACGCGCGGAAAATGGCCGCGAAGATGGCGGCGCAGGGACACGCGACGGAGTATTTCGAAATCATCGAGGGCGGCCACCACGGCAGCGTGACCAACGAGCAGCTCGCGACGCGCCTCGCGCGGACCTACGCATTTCTGTGGTCGCGCCTGCGTTGAGTGGGCGGGGAAAACGCGAGACGCGAATCGCGCCGTAGGCCGCCTGCTCGCGGGCGCTCGTCCGTCCGCCGACGGAGCGCGAGCGAGCTCGCGGCCTACGGTCGCGACCATTGCGCGTCGGATCGCGGTGACCGGGCCTTGGCGAGCGGCCAAACGCGGCGCGCGCGTGTTTTCCCCTTGCTCGGCCGGAGCGCGGGCGTAAGCCGAACGTGCGTCGCGGCGCCCCGCCCGGCGCCCGGCCCACCAAAATGTCCGCCCCCTCCACCGCTCCCGATCGGACGCTTCGCCAGCGCGATAGGCTGGTCGTTGTGTTGGCGCTGCTGGTGGCTGCGCTGGGCGTCGTGGTGTGGCGGCAGCAAGGGGAGATTCGGCGGTTGTCCGCGACGAGTGCCGCCGCCACCGGTTCGACCGCGAGCGTGCGTCACGCGACGGCGCGCACCGTCCTGCCGGCGCGGACCGCCGCGAGCGCCGCACCGCGCGAGCGCGTCGTGTCGATCGACGAGCGGGAGGCGGGCGGGTTTGCGGCGACCGTCCGCCCGGTCGGAGCGCGCGGCCCTGCGCCGAGCCCGCTCGCGCGATTGCTGGGCAGCACGGAGTTTTTCCACCTGATCGAGTTGCAGCGGCAGACGGCGCTGGATGCACGCTTCGGGGAGCTGTTTCGCCGCCTCGCGTTGGGCGCGAACGAACTCGCCGCCTTCAAGCGTCTGCTCATCGAAAAGGAAACCGCCGCGCTCGAGGTCGTGGCGGTGAGCGAGTCGCAGCCCGACGGACCGCTGTCGCCCGAGGCGCTGACGGCGAGCGTCGTCGCCGCCCGTGCGCAGGCCGACAACGCCATCCGCGCCTCGCTCGGCAGCGAACGCTTCGCGGTTTACCGCGACTACGAGCAGACGCTCCCGCAGCGCACCGTCGTGGCGCAGCTCGAGCAGCGGCTCAGCTATTCGCCCGCGCCGCTCGCGCCCGCCCAAGCGGAGGCGCTCGTGAAAATTCTCGCGACGCACACGCCCCCGCCCGCGCCGGCGGGCTCCCCTGTCGCGCCGCCCTCCACCGCCGCGCTCGCGCCCGTCACGCCCATCGCCGCCGACACCGCGCCGACCGCGATTGTGATCGGCCCCAACACGCCGATCGTCGGCACGGACGCGCCGGCGGCGCGCGTGACGGATGCGGCCGTCGCGGCCGCGCAGGCGGTGCTGAGCCCGGCGCAGACGGCGGCGCTGCGGGATCTTCAGGGTGAACAGGCCGCCGCGAGCCGCGCCGCGCAGCTCCTGCGCGACGCGTTGCCGACGGCGGATTGGCGGCTCGGACTGCCGGCGCAGTTGTTTCTGCAGTGAGAAGACTCAGGACCGCGCGGCGCCACGCTTGAGCAAACGCGCGCGGCCTTCCTCGAGGCGCGCGCGTTCGGCGGCGGAGAGGCTGGCAAGCCCGGACTTCGCGATCTTGTCGAGCAACGCGTCGATGTCGGCCATCGTGGCGGTCGTCGCAGCGGACGCGGACGGGGATGCGGTTGCGGCGGCGGGCGCGGGCGGATTTTTCTTCGCGGGCAAGTCAGGGAGCACGCGCAGCGCGGGCTTCTTGCGGGGCCAGCGCAGGCGCGGGAGTTCGAAGTGGCCTTGATGGTGGCGGACGAAGGCGAAGGCGAAACCCGTCGTCGCCCACAACGTGAGTAACGCGCGGTAATCGTGGTTTGCCAGCGCCTGCAGCGTGTAGATGGCGACGAGCACCCCGGCGACCCACTTGGCGAGCAGTTGAAACAGCATCTCGGCGTTCGGGAAGAGCGTCGCGAACGCCACGAAGAACGCGAGCGAGCCCGTCGTCCCATGGAAAAACGCCGGCTGCCACCGTCCAATCACGGTAAACAGCAGCGGCGCCGCGAGGTAGATTCCCGCGAAGAACCCCAGGAATTTTTTCCGCCCAAGGGATTTTTCCACCTCGGGGCCGAACCAAAAAATCATCAGCATCTCGATCGCGAACCCGAGGCTGGGCGGATTGACGAAACCGTAGGTGACGACGCGCCAGACCTCGCCGCGCAGGACCGAAATACTCTCGAACGGGAGCCAGTCGGTGTGCCATTTCACGCGGGCGAACTGGAGCGCCGTCGTCACCAGCATCGTTGTCACGTAGCCGAGGACGATGAGGTGCGTCGCGTAGATCGCGCGGCCGCCCCACCACGTGACGGGTTGGTAGTCGTTGTTTTCCTCGGTGACGAAGTAGCGGCTCATGGTGGCAGGCGCGCGGGAGCTTGGGCGCGGCGTCCGTCGCCGCAAGCCGCGAGCGCGCCGCCGCCGAAAGTGCTACATTCCGCGTCCGTCCGCGAAGTGCCGAGTTCGTAGTTCCGCCTTCAGGCGGCTCGGGGAGAATTCCGAACCGGCTGAAGCCGAAACTACGAACTCGGACCGCGCCCCAGTCCGACCTCGCCGCCGCGCGTCCCGCTTCACCCGCCCATCGCGCCCGGCCGCGTTTCGACCACCACCTGCGTGATGCCGGCCTTGCGCACCTCGTCGAGCGCACGCACCGCCGCCCCGAGTGGCGCTGAACGATCGCCGCGCACGACGACGCGCGGGTTGCTCACCGTGCGCGCGTAGTCGGCGAGGCGCGGGCCGAGCTCCTCGCGGATCACGGCCTCGGGCGTGCCGAACGTGCCCATTTTCCACACGTAAGTGCCGGCCTCGGAGGCCATCAGGAAAAGCGTCTCGCCCTCCACCTTTGGGTCTCCGACGGCGGAAGGCAGCGGCGCCGTGAGATGCCGGATGCGATCGAGCGAGAGCGTGAACAGCACAAACGTCGCGAGCAGGAAAAAGATCACGTCGATCAGCGGGATGATCTCCACGCGGGCGCGCTTTCCGGACGGCAGGGCATCGATGGGGGTAATCATGGGCGAGGGGGTTCACCCTGAAAACGCGCGACGCGCGAAAATCTTAGCCGGACCCATGCAATTGAAGAACCGCGAATGGACGCGAATAGACGCGAATTCAGGGGCCGCCCAACAGCGGTTCCTGGCAAAATCTCCGTTCACCGTTTGGTGCGGGCCTATCTTCGTGTTGCGGGCCGCTGTTCTTGTTCGCGTCGA
>JBEANZ010000630.1:0-7547 GCA_041165185.1 Verrucomicrobiota bacterium
TACACTGCCGCGTTCGAGCAACGCGTCGGGGCCAACGCGGGGTTCGCGGCCAGATTCAACGCCTGCAAGTAGGCCTTCGGGCTGGCGAGAATGCGCATGCTGTCATTGGCGAAGGCGTTTCCGGCGGCGTTGAGCCGCACGCGACTGTTCGATCCTTCGATCGCCTGAATGGACGGGTCGAGGCCGGTGATGCCCAACTTGGCGACGTTCGGATTTTCCAACACGAGCATCGGCTGCCGAGTCAGCGAACTGATCAAGGAGCCTTGAATCCCTCCCGTGGCGTTGAACACCCGCAGATTCACGTCCGTCGGCACCGTGCCAAGATACTGGCCGATGCCGGTGGTCGGATCGTAGACCGGCTTGCCGAGCGCCCACCACCAGGAGAACGAATCGGTGGGCGGGCTGTTGTAGGCCTTGTTCGAAAACTGCTTCGCGTATTCCGTGCTAACCCGGAGCGTCCCGGTCTTCCAAGGACGCGCCGTGGCCGTGAGAAAAATGCGTTCGTCGCGGATGAAGTTGGGCTCGATCCGGTATTTCTTTTCGCCGAAGAGGGTCGCGACCCGCAGGGCGACGCGGTCCTTGATGAGCACCTGGTTGTGATCGAGCGAGCCGCGGTAGGTGCCATACTCGCCAAACTGGGTTTCGACCTTGGTCTTGTTCCGATTGGGCATCGCGCGGATTAGGCCGTTGTTGATGATGCCCGCGGCGCTGCCCAGGCCGAAGAGCATGGCGTTGGGCCCGCGATTAATCTCCACGCGATCCGTGTTGTAGCCGTCGAGCGGGACGCCCGAGATAAAGTAGTCGCGCGTCTGGTCCGCGCCGCCCACGCCGCGCACGCGGTTGGAAGTCTGCGGGCTGCGGATCTGGCCGAAGAGATCCGTGAAATTGGCGTCTGTCCCGGGATTGCTGAAATTGCCGGTGAGTCCGGAGACCTCGGTCCCGAGCGTGTAGGTGAGGAGCTCGTCCAAATTATTCGCGCCGATGTCCTGCATGAATTCCTTCGTGACCACCGTGATCGAGGCGGCGACATCGCGGAGTTCGGTGCGCAGGCGCGTGCCGGCGAGCGTGCCGCTGGCTTTGTAGCCGTCGTCTTTTCCCGACGCGACTTCGAAGGGCGACAACAGGACCGTGTCGTCCTTGGCGGGAGCGGTCGTTGTGGTGGTTTGCGCAGCAAGCGACGTCACGGACAGGCAGCAAAGCGCCAGCCACGGACGGATTCCAAAACAGGAACCGGGGGTGGTTTCGGGTGTGGGTTGGGTCGGGATCATAAGAAATGTAAGAGTGATCGGGGTGGGCGCGGGGGAAATCTGGAGACCGAACGCGGCGCCTGATTTCGGGGCAAAACGCAAACCTCGCCAAAGGGCTGCGCTCTGAGATTTCCTGGTGGATTATTCCGATGCAGGCAAGTCACGGAGCGAGCGTTTCGTGGTCCGCACCGGTGCGGCGCGGCGACGATGAGTTCATTCATGGTGGTGAGTTTCTCGCTCGGTAATCACTGCGTCAGGGCACCTCATAAACCTCCACGAGCCCGACGCCCGTGGTCCCGCCGACCCCGTCCACGCGCACCGTGTAGGCGCCGGGTTGCAGCGTGGTCAGCAGCGCTGCGTCTTTGGTGGAAGGGTTCAGGCTAAAAGCACCGACTGCGGTGAACGCTGCGGTCAGCGGAGCAGTGCCGCCCCAATTGTCGTTTGCCCCGATGCTCTTCGCCGTGCCGTCGAACAATTCAAGTCGGGGATCGGCGACCGTTCCGGCCACGCCGAGCGCAGCCAGCCCTGGTCCGACTGCACGGATGAGCACGGTCTTGCCGCCGACGCCACCGATCACGAAGCCGGCGGTCAGGCCGGCGCCGATGGGTTTGAGGACGGAGACATTCACGAGTCGCGGGGTCGCCGCCGTAAAACTTGCGCTCGGAGTGGCATCGTAGACTTCGGCAATCACGGCACCGGTGCCGGCACCCGCAGCGGAAACCCTCACGGAATTATCGCGCGTCGTGATCGCTACCTCGGCGGCCGCATCTTTTGAGTTCGTTCCGGAAAAGGCAAAGGCCCCCACGCCAGCCATGGCGCGGGAGAGCGTCTCAGCTCCGCCCCAGTTGTCGTTCTCACCGGTTTTCGTCGCCCCGGAAAACAGTTCGAACTTCGGATCGTCCAACGGGCCGGCCACGCCCAACGCCGCGAGCGAGGGGCCGGCCGCGCGGATCACCAGGGGTTTCGCTCCGCTCGTGCCTACGCCCCCGACCACGTAGCCCAGCGTGAACGTGTCTCCCGGTGCCGCGATGGTGGTAAGGATGGAGAGGTTGATCAGGCGGGAGTTGGCGACGGCGAGCGCAGCGGGAGCGCTGGTCGCGGAACCGACGGGGTTCGTCACCACGACTGAATAGCTGCCGACGTCGGAGGTTTTGAACGCGGCCACCGTCAAGCTTGCGCCGGTGGCGCCCGGGAGCGGCCGGCCGTCGAGCGTCCACTGATAGGACAGGGGTGCGGTGCCCGCAGCCAAAACGGAAAACGAGGCCGGCTGGCCGACCGCAGCGGCGGTGGCGACAGGCGGGAAAATGACCATTGGCGCCGACACGAAATCGGCCGACGGCACATAATAGAGCGACTGATCGCTTTGCAGATCGTCGAACTCGTTCAGCTGCGTCGTAGGCGCGGCGGCGCCGATCGCAACAGGGCCGAGCGGAGTCCGGCCGCCCATCCAGTAGGGCTCGACGGCAAATCGCGCTGCGGGCACGAGTCCGCCCGGATCGAGGACCGCAAGCGTCACCACGTATTGCCCAGCCGCCAATGTGGTCGGCAGGGAAAACGAGCGAGCGAGCGTGATCGATTCGCCGGGCAGCCACGTCCGCAGGTCCTGTCCTTCCCAGAGTGCGCGCCAGACGATCTTGCGCGTGCGCGCGTCGGCGAGGGCAACTTCGAGCGGCCACGGATAGTGGAAGATCGAGGAGCCGGTGTTGCTGACTTTGAGGCTCACCGCCAGGGAGCCACCGGGCGCGACGACGGCGGTGTGGGTGGCCTCGTTGATCACGAAGCGGTAGCCGAGCGCGTTCTGAATCTGGCTGGCCTTGTCCCACAGTTCCGCATCCGTGCGATCGATTTGATCGAGGACGGCCAAGTGATTCCAATGCAACCGGCGGGCGAGATCGACGAGGCGGGAGGCTTGCTTGCGCACCACGGCTTGCAACCCGGCGGTGTTGAAGGAGGGCTCGCCCATAAACGTGGGATCGATCTCGCCGCCGCGGGGCGACGTTTTCCATCCGTCGAGGTGAAGGGGGCCTTCGAGGTCCTGGGTCATCAGCGTCGTGTCGTTGCCGGATCCACCGCGAGTCGCGCCAAACACATCCCAGTAGATTCCGAAATCGTAGCTCGTGAGATCGCGCGGATAACGTCGCATGAGTTTCTTGTTGGGAAATGCATTTCGAAATGCGTCGCCGAACTCCGCATCCATGCCAGCCGGGAGCTGTAAGAAATTCGGAGTGTGCTGCTCGCCCCAGTAGCCGATGATCCCGGTTTCGATGAAGGCGATGCGGGGATCGCTGTCCCACGCTTCGCCGAGCCGGGCTATGAGGCGCGTCATGCGGGCGCGAAAGGCGGCGCTGGAGTAATCGTCCGCCGTCAAATCCGCCGGCCAGTATTTCCCCCGGTTGGGCCAGATCAGATACACGCGCGGGATGATCTTCACATTGTAGGAGGGGAGGTCGCCGACGAGCCCGTCCGTGACGGCGCGGATTTTCTCCACGGTGTCAGCCGCGCTGTTTTCGATCAGGTTCCACTCGATGTATTGGCGGCCGAGCGTGGCAAACGGATGGGAGCGGACGGAGCCGAGGCCGGGCCGCATGCCGCCGAGCGGATTGCGAAAAGCCGGTGCGTAGGGCTGGGGCCGGACGGTCACGGTGTTGTTCACGACGGTCAGCGGCGGTGGCGGCGGAAGGGGAGCCGCAGCAATCGCCGCCAAGCGCAGCGCGATGCGACCGCTGGCTTGGTTCGCATCGGTCACGAAGGCGTCGAAATTGTAAGTGCCGGCGGTGGTGACTCGGCCCGAAAGATGGCCGTCGGTGTCGAGCTGGAGGCCGGGCGGCAGCGCGAGCGTGCCGGAGCGCCACGTGTAGGGCGGGCGACCGCCGAGCGCCGCGAGCGTGACGGCAAACGTGCGCCCGACCTGGGCCGGCGGCAACGCGGACTGCGCGAGGCGAAACGACGGCGCGTTGCCCTCCGCATCCTCCGCGAGCAGCACGAGGCCGGAGGCGACATCGATCAACCGGAGGTCGTCGATGGCGATGGCGCCACGGCCGACGATATTCCAGCGCACGCTGTAGTCGTCGAAGGCGCCGAGGGTGGCGGTGAGTTCGGCCGTGCCGGTGGTGCCGGCGGGACCGTTGAGGATTCGCGACGGCAGGAAATTGCCGGCGCTCGCCGCGCGCGACGAGAGAAAGAGCGTCTCGAACCCGCGGTCGGGCTGGGTGAGGATCTTGTAGCTAAACGTCACCCGGTAGGTGCGCCCCGCTGTCAGCGGAAACGCTCCCGCGTCGGTGCGCAGGTAGGATTGGAAGGAGGCGCTCCCGGAATAGGCGGCCTTGATCGACTTTCGCCCCGCGATGACTTCCGCGGGATCCTCGGTGATTGCGCCGAGGGATTCGAGCACCCAACCGCCGCCGAGCGGAGCCGAGGCCCCGAAGAGCCCGCCCGTGGCCAGTGCGAACCAAGCGACAACGATCCACGCGCGCCCGCCCCAGAGGGCAGAATGCGAGCGGGCGTGGAGGCGTTGTCGGATCATGGCCCCGCGCGACGAGGAGTCGCGCCTGTGATTAGAACTCGAACGAATTCGTGAGCAGCCAAGTCTGGGGCTCGGCGATGCGCATCGTGTTGTAGGTGCCGTAGGGCTGGGCCTCCGCGCCGGCCGCGACTTCGAAGGGAGACAGAATGATCGTGTCGGACGAAGAAGAGGGCGCCGGCGTGGTTGCTGCTGTAGCGGGAACGGTTTGGGCGTCGACAGCGGTCGACGCGGCGAGCCATCCGAAGATGGCGGCGAGCAGGGAGCGAGGTTGGGAGCGCATGGTTTAGGATCGGGGTTGAGTATTTAGGCTAACGATTGGGAATGGTGTGGGGAGGGGATGTCGTTTCGGTGCAGTCGAGCGGGAGAGATGGACGGAGGAGCTATTTGCTGCCGGGCGTTGCGCTGGTGATCTCGGCGAGCAGACGGAAGAAGCCGGCCTTGCGCGGCGAACTGATGGTCCAGTCGACGGGCACGCTCTGGTAGCCGTCGCGCTGGCCTTCGCCCTTCATCCGAAAATCGAAGTAGCCCCAGCCCACGTATTCGCCGACGGCGGCGGTGAAATTGTTCACCGGCACGTCGAAATTGAAGTGGTCGTCCTCGTTGAAAAAGATCGGCTTGGGCGTGTAGCCGGCGATCTGGCGGGTGAGCTGGACCATCTCGACGATGCGCTTGGGATCGCTGACGCCGTTGCCGTGGAGGAGCACATAGTCGGAGGCGCGCACGACGTTTTCGCCGGGGATTTTGTTGCCGCCGTAAGAGGTGCTGACGAGGAGGCGGCGACCGTCGGGCGCGGTGGTTTTCTTCACGCGCTCGATGAGCTCGTGGACTCGGGCGGGCTTGAGGATGGCGTGATCGTAGGCCTGCTCGGTCTCGTTGTTGACCTCGATGATGACGTTGCGCCAGCCGCCCGCGAGCACCCAGCGCGTGGCCTCGTCGACGGCGCGGATGACGGCGGCCTCGTCGGCGACGCGCTCATCCTGTCCGAAATAAAAGTAGCCGAGCACGACGACCATCCCGAGATCGTCGGCGAAATCGATGATGCGTTTCAGCCGCGCGAGATAGTCCGGGCGGAGGCTGCCGTCGGCGTTGATCGCGGAGTTGTGCCACGGCTGCTTGCGGGAATAGCCCTCGGGCGAGCCGCCCTGAAGATTGATGGTGAAGGAAAGCAGGCCGTGCGCGCGCCACGCCGGCATGGCGGCGAGGAATTCGCGCGTGTTGCGCTCGGCGTCCCACTTGCCGGTGTCGGGGTAGGCCCAGCGCGCGACGGTCTCGGGGTTGAGGTCGTCGAAGATGCCCTGGACCATGCGGGAGTTCATCATGAGGCCCTCAATTTTTTTGCCCTGCCACTCGCGGCCCGCGTAGGTGGGGCGGCCGTTGATGAGGAAACGGTCTCCCTCGATGGAGACCGTGGTCTTGGGCGTGGCGGCGGCCGAGACGGACGCGGCGAACAATATGAAGGCGGTGAGCAGGGGGAGTTTCATGGTGGGTTTGAGATGGGACGTTGAAGTGGATGGCCGAGGTCGGATGCGCGCAGTGAGATGAGGGGGCGGCCGTGTCTTACCGCACAGCCTTCAGCCGTGCGAAGAGAGGGAGATGGCTGAATCCTTTCATCGTGCGCCCAGCGGCTTCCGCGCGAGTTCGATGTCTCGCTTCACGGCGGGCGTCAGCGCCGCCCACGAGAACGGCTCCCGGGCGCTGGAAAGGACCGGCAGCGCGTTGAATTTTCCGCCCAGTTCGGCCAGCCGCTCCCAGTGAACCAAGGCCCGCTCCAACGCGGCGACCGCGAGCTGCTGTTGCTGTGGGTCTTTTTTCGCGCGGGCGGTGGCGAGGGCCACGCCCGCGCGCAGCTTCTCCGCGAAGTAGCGACCAAAAGCACCCCAGGCTTCGATGTCGGTGAGTTCGCATTCCAAGGTGGGCGACGGTTTCCCCTTGCTGCGAATGGCCGCCACACGCTGCGCCGCGTCGGCCGCATCGCGCTCAAGCTGCGCCGCGAGCGCGAGCGGGGAAAAGACGCCCGGCGGGACCACGCCGCCGGCCTTCACGAAGTCGGCGATGTTGAGGTAGCGCTTCGTGTCGAGCACCGGATGTTTGATGAAGTCGTCGATCCCGAAAAAGGTGCGCGCGCCATCGTCCTTATCGATCCACGAGGAAAATCCCTCCGTGTAGAGCGCGCCGTCCCAGGTGCCCCGATGGAAGGAAGCGAAGTGCAGCGGCGTCTGGCTGGCGAGTTTCCACGCCTGCAACAGATCGTCGCCCAGACCCGCGCCAAAGCGCTCCTCCAGCAGCGCGGCGAACACACGGTCGGGCGTCGCGCCGTCGTAGAGCAGCCGACCCCACACCGCGTAGAAGAGCCACTGCCGCTCGAACGCGAAACGCCAGTTCTTGTGAGGTCCGGGTGCAGAGATGTAGTCGAGCGCCGGGATGTAGCATTCCGAGCCGATGATCGCTCCGCCCACGTAGTCTTTCTGCTGGTTCGCCACGAAGGCGCGCACGAAGTCGGGCTGGCCCCAGCGCAGCACGAAGATGTCTTCGTTGCGCATGGTCCACACCACCTTGTGGCGCGTCGGCGCCGGGTTCCAATAAGCGTCCGAAAGCGTGCCGCCGTGAACCATGAAGAGGTCGGGCGACGAGTGGGCGTGCGACCAGTTGTGTTTGAACTCCACATACACCGGTCCGACGACGTTGGCGGGGAGTTTCTCGATCTGAGTGCGCGTGAGCCGATCGTTCTCCTCGCTCGTCGTGCCGCCCGATCCGGTATTCGCCGAGAGCGGCGCGCG
>JBEANZ010000631.1:0-4190 GCA_041165185.1 Verrucomicrobiota bacterium
TGCGCCTTGCCGTGGAGGCCTTGCAGGCCGAGCGGGCCGTTGCGGCTGAAATCCTTCAGCGCCTTGCCGAACTTGTTGGGCGTGCCGTCGGGATTTTTCTTCGGCTCCTTCCAGTCGTTGAGGTCGACGTTCCAGACTTCCTCGCCGTTGAAGATGAGCGACACGTGGCTGTCGTGGCACGTGATCGTGAAACGGTTCCACTCGCCGACGGGCCTGGCCATTTTCTTCGTGGGCGGCTGGGCGTTGTAGATGGCGCCGACCATGCCGTAGTGCGCGCCATCCTGGTTTTCGTGGACCTGGATTTCGAGCGCGGCGAGGACGCTCTTGATGTCGCCCGAGCGGAGGAAGACGCCGCTGTTGGACTCCTTCGCGACCTTGAATTCGAGATCGAGCGTGAAGTTGGCGTAGGATTTTTTCGTCCAGAGGGTGTTGTGATCCTTGGCGACGAGCACGCCGTTTTCAAAAACCCAGTCGCCGGCCTTGGTGGTCGCATCGGAAAAATCCTCGGCGAAAACTTTCTGCCAGCCCGTGGTGTCGGGGTGCGCCTTGGGCGCGGCCGCGAGCGGCGAGAGTGCGGCGCAGGCGAGAAACGTGAGCGCGGCAGCGAGGGCGAGTCTGGTTTTTTGCGGGGTTTTCATTGGGAAGAAGGAACGCATGGAGGAACGCTCAACGCTCACCGCCGAACGCTCAACGCTCAACGCTCAATTCTTCCAACGCCGCCGCACCCCAAAACATTCCGCCGTCAAAAGAGCGGCGCTTTGTTCTTCGGGTCGTTGAGCAGCGCCTCCCAGCGCGGGTCGCCGCGCAGCGGGAAGAACCACAGGCTGTGGCGCATCGTGTGGACGTTCATGCCGGCAAGGCGCGGGCTCACGCAGGGGGTTTGGAGCAGGCGCGCGTAGGTCGCGAGGGCGTTTTCCTTGTCGCCCGTCCACGCGTAAACGAAGGCGAGGTTCTCCTCGATCTGCGGTCCCTGCCAGCGATCGAACTCCGTCGGTGTGATCTCCATGGCTGCCCGCACCGCGCGCAGGGCTTCGGCTGGGTGCCCAAGCAGCGCCTCTATGCAGGCGAGGTCGCACAACAGGCTGGTGTTCGACGGTTCAAGTTCGAGGCGAGCGCGGAGGTTGGCCGGCGCGTGCTCCAACCGGCTGCGCGCCTCCCCCACCTCGCCACGCGCGGCCCGGATCGCGGCGGTGGCAATCTCCGGTTCCCAGCTTTCGCTGGTGGACACGTTCTTCACCGGAGGCAGGTCGGCTGGGTCGATCGGCTGCACGTAGCCGCCATGTTGCTGCGCCCAACGCCAGCGCATACCTCTGAGCTGCGGGCCGTCGGCTAGGGCGGCGAGAAACTGTTCCACTTCGCGGGTGGAACCCGTGGCGTTGAAGGGCAGGCGCGCTTGGGTGAATTCGTAAACGCGGGGAAAGAGCTGAACGAACGGCCGCAATTCGGCCGCGCTTTCCTCGAAACGGCGTCCGGCCGTCAGCAGCGCGAAGAGGTCGCTGTTCGCGACCGCGTCCGACGGATCGAGCTTGGCGGCTTTTTGGATGTGGGCGAGCGACTCCAGCCAGCGGCCTTGGCTGCGGAAAAGCTGGGCCAACGCGACGGCGGGGCCGGGGGCGTTGGGCAGCAGGCGTTCGACGCGCTCAAATTCCATCGCGGCACGCGCGTAATCGCGTTCGCAGAATTGATGGTAGTAGCCGAGATTGAGGATTACCTCCGGCTCGTCGGGCGCGAACCGGACGGCATTTTCGATGGCAAGTTTGGCTTTGTCGCGGCGGGCGGGGGTGCGATCCCGCCAGATGCTCAAGTAACCGTAATACGTGACGCTGTGGACCCAGGCGAGGTCCGCCCAAGCGAGCGCAAACTTGGGATCGAGAGTCACTGCGGCCTGAAGGAGAGACTCCTGAGCCTGCAGCAGCTTCTGCTGGGGACCCCGAACCCCCGGGAAAGCGGCGACTCCCCGTCGACGCAAATCGCGGGACTTCAGGAACGAGTCGTAGGCGGCCAAATTTTCCGTCGGCGGGCGCTCGATCAGTTTTTTCGCTTCCGGTGAGATCAGCGTTTTCATCTCGGCGGCGATGGCCTGTGCGAGTTCCGCCTGAATGGCGAAGACGTCCGTGAGCTCCTTGTCGTAGGGTCTCGTCCAAAGCGCCTCGTCGGTGCGGGGATTGAGGAGCGTGCCGGTGATGCGAATCTTTTTCTCAGCGCGGCGAACCGAGCCGGTGAACAGGTAGGCGACTCCGAGTTCATCAGCGATTTCGCGATGGGATTTCTTCGTTCCTCGCAAGGTCAGCGCCGTGGCGTGCGGCACGCAGCGAAGTTCACGGATGAGGAGGAGGTTCGTGATCACGTCTTCGTGCATGCCGTCGGCGAAGAAGGCGCTGGCGTCTTTGTCCTCGCTGAGGTTGTCGAACGGCAGGACGGCGATGGATTTGGGGCCGAGGCGCGGGGTGGTGGCGGAATTTTCCGTAGTGGGCAGGCGCGTCCCGCTCGACAGACTCAGGGCAGGCCCTGAGCCCGCATTTTCCTTCGACGTCGGGCGAAGGGCGAGAAATACACCGACCGCGCCGAGGGCGATTGCGGCGGCAATCCATGCCAACGAAGGGACGCGGCGGCCCACCTTCGCTTGCGGCGTGCGTGGATTGGTTGGGGCCGCGGCGCCCTCGCCGCGTTCTCCGGGGCGGGGGCGCCCCGGCTCCATTTCCGAGCTGCCGAGCAGCGCCTTTACCCGCGCGCAGAATTTCTCCGGGATCTCGCCGCCGGGCAGGCGCGTCCACTGCACGGCGCGAAATTCCTCGGGCACGTGCGCCTCGGCGTCGCGCGTCGCGTCAATCACCACGGGGAGCAGAAAGGGCTTCGCGTCCGCCATGGTGTGCGTGCGCTGCGCGGCGAGTTTCCACTCGAGGCGGAAGTAGCCTTCGAGCCGCGCCTGCGTGTGCGCGGAAATCACCGGCACGAAGAGCGCGCAGGTGGCGAGCTGGCCGCGGATTTTCCGGTCCCACGTGTCGCCGCCGACGAGTTCGCTCTGGTCGAACCAGACCTCGATGCCTGCGGCGCGCAGCGATTCGCAGATGCGTCGCGCGGTCTCCGCATCCTCGGAAGCGTAGCTGAGAAAGACCGCTTGGCTGGCGGGGGTGGGCATCGGGCGTGGAACGGCGGCGTGGCGGGAGTTCGCGAAAGTGAAAACGTGCGTCGGCGAGAGGCGAGTCCATTGTCTCCGCGATCAGGTGCCGCGGGCATCTCAGTTCGCTGCCTTGCGCAGGGTCACGCCTTGTGCGCGCCTTACCCAACGGGTGCGGACGAGCTGCGCGTGTGCCCAGCATGAAATCGAAGTGCTCCGCATGCGCCGGCTGACGTTGCCGCTGCTTGCGGAGGCGAGGGTGATTCGTCATCGAAATGCCATGCCGCAGCGCGTTTCCCGCTCCGTCCGCAAACGTCCCGCCAAGCGTGCCGCCGGCTACACGCGGCTCGTCGGTGCCATCGCGGAAGTCAACGGCCGCATGGTCGGCCGCGTGGCGACGGTCGCCAACCAAGCGCTCGTGCTCCGCAACTGGATGATCGGCGCCTACGTGGTGGAATACGAGCAGCACGGCGCCGACCGGGCGAAGTATGGCGCGCGGTTGTTGGAAACCCTCGCGGCGGATTTGGCGGCACGGGAGATCAAAGGGCTGGGACTGCGGATGCTGCGCGACTGCCGAACGTTCTACTCCGTCTATCCGCAAATTCGGCAGACAGTGATTGCCGAATTCGATCGGCTGCCGGACTTCCGGGAGATTCGGCAATCAGTGATTGCCGAATCTGCGGTCATCGACTGCGAGGCACGACCAGCGGCGACAAACGAACTGGCCCCGAGGTCCGATGCGGTCGCTTCCAGAGCAGTCCGGATTCGGGGGACAGCGTCCCCCGAATTGCCCACGCCGCTCACCGCCGAGGAACTTTTGCGGTTCTCATGGACGCACTTGCTTGAACTCCTCCGGCTCGACGATCCGTGGAAGCGGGCGTTCTACGAGAACGAGTGCCTGCGCGGTTTCTGGTCGGTGCGCCAGCTCCAGCGGCAAATCGAGAGCCTGCTCTACGAGCGCACCGGGCTCTCCGCCAACAAGCGCGCGGTCGTCGAGCGCGCGCGCAAGCAGGCGCCCGCGCAGAACATCGCCGACCTGCTGCGCGATCCTCACATCCTGGAATTCGCCGAG
>JBEANZ010000632.1:0-6265 GCA_041165185.1 Verrucomicrobiota bacterium
TCCTCGATGAACACGGCCACCTCCTCGGCTTGCTCCCCGGCAGCATCGTCAAGGAACGCTACCGCGCAAAGAACGTGACCGAGGCGATGACGCCCCGCGCCAAACTCATCACCGTCAAGGAACGCGACCTCGGCAAAGACCCGATCAAGTTCGCGGACAAATTTTTCAGCGACCACATCGGCATCAACAAAATGCTCGTCGTCGACGCGCAGGATCGCCTCCGCGGGCTCGTGACCAGCACCGACATCGAGCGACTCGTCGGCGAGGCCAAGTCCCGCCGCAAGCCCGCGCGCGACGCCGACTACCGCCTCGTCGCGGGCGCCGCCCTCTCGACGATCCGCCAGCCGAACGGCGAACTCGACCGCGAAAAAATCCTCGCGCACGTCGGCGCGCTCGACGCCGAGCACGTCGACGCCGTCGCCGTCTCCACCGCGCACGGCCACACGGCCGGCGTCGGCGAAGTCGTCAAGTTGCTGCGCGCCGAATTCAAGGGACTCACGATCATCGCCGGCAACGTCACGAGCGGCGCCGGCGTGGATTTCCTCGCCCAGTGCGGCGCCGACGCGATCAAGATTGGCCAGGGCCCGGGCTCGATTTGCACCACGCGCATCGTCGCGGGCGTCGGCATCCCGCAGCTCACCGCGCTCCACGTCGCTGGCCTCGCCGCGAAGAAACGCGGCGTGAAGCTCATCGCCGACGGCGGCATCACGAAGAGCGGCGATATCGTGAAAGCCCTCACGCTCGCCGACGCCGTAATCTGCGGTGGCCTGCTCGCCGGCTGCCGCGAAGCGCCCGGCGAACTCATGGAAATCGGCGGCAAGGTCTACAAACAATACCGCGGCATGGGCTCGCTCGCCGCGATGAAAGCCGGCAGCGCCGCGCGCTACGGCCACGACAAGAACGACAACACCCGCAAGGTCGCTGCCGAGGGCATCGAGGCGCTGAAGGAGGTCAGCGGCTCGGTCGACGACGTGCTCGCGACGCTCGTGGGCGGCGTGCAGTCGGGGATGGGTTATTTGGGCGCGGCGAATTTCTCCGAGCTGCGCGCGAAAGCCCGCTACGTGCGCGTGAGCCCCGCCGGCCAGAAGGAAGCGGCCCCGCACGACGTCGTCGAAGTCTCCACGCGCACGAGCAGCGCGTGAGCGCGCCCGCGAGCGCGCGTTTACGTCGTGCGCGATTGGAGAACTAGCGTCGCGTCGCAGAGAATCATTCCAACGCCTGCTCGCCTCTGGACCGTAGGGCCGCCGCTTGTCGGCGTGCCGACGCGCCGCACACGCGCGAACGATGGCGGACACCCATTCCCGCTCTCGCGCGAAAAGCGCGACGGCACGCCGGCACGCGGCGGCCCTACAAAGTCGGGATCCTTGGGGACGCCGAATCCGTTCGCGCGCGCCGACCAAAGTCCGCGCTGTCTTAAAACCAGCGCTCGCAAGCGCACTCGGCGTTAATGATCCGCGTAGAGCGCGGAGCTATCAACGCCGAGGCGCATCGGGCGCGAGTTCGACCGGGCCGCGCAACCACTCGATCCACCCCTCCACGGACTTGCCCGCCAGCTCCTTCTTCATGCTGCCAAGCACGGCGCGAGCGCGCTTCTCATCAACCACGCGGCGGCCTGCAGGAACGGCGCGTTTTCGTCGAATTCAATGACCTGCCCCGGCTTGAGGCCCCAACGTTTGCGGAGGCGCGCGGGGATCGTGATCTGGCCCTTTTCCGTCAGCGTGGCTTTCATGCGGTGGGGGTAGGTTGAAACGACATGGCAAACAAGGCGGATTATTTCTTCCACACGTCGCCCACGTCGCCGCCGAACCAGCGCGAGCTCACGACTTTTTGCTGCGTGTAGAACTGGATGCTCTCCTTCCCCTGGATGTGGAGGTCGCCGTAGAACGAGTCGTCCCAGCCTGTGAACGGAAACATCGCCATCGTGGCGGGGACGCCGACGTTCACGCCGACCATGCCGGCTTTCACGCGCATCGTGAACTCCCGAGCGGCGCGGCCGTTGTTCGTGAAGATCGCGGCGCCGTTGCCGAAGGCGGACTTGTTCGCCTGCTCGATGGCGGCGTCGAGGTCGTCCATGCGCATGACGTTCAGCACGGGGCCGAAGACTTCCTCGCGGGCGAGTGTCATGTTGTTTTGCACGCCGTCGACGATCGTGGCGCCGAGATAGAAACCTTTCGGCGCGTCGGCGATTTTCACGCCGCGGCCGTCGGCGATGAGCTTGCCGCCTTCCTTCTCGCCGATGGCGAGCAGGCTGAGCACGCGGTCGCGGTGCGCGGCGGTGATGACGGGGCCCATGTCGGGCTGCGCGTTCGCCGGCGCATCGGTGCGACCGACTTTGATCGCGTTGGCTGCGCGCACAAGATCTGGGAGCACGCGCTCGGCAGCGGCGCCGACCGTGATGGCGGTGGAGCCGGCCATGCAGCGTTCGCCAGCGCAGCCGAACGCAGCGGTCGTGACGTTTTCGACCGTCTTCGCGATGTCGGCGTCGGGCATGACGACGATGTAGTTCTTCGCACCGCCGTTGGCCTGGACGCGTTTGCCGTGCTGCGTGCCGGTGTCCCAGATGTATTTCGCGATCGGCGTGGAGCCGACGAATGAAACGGCCTTCACCTTTGGGTGCGTGAGCAGCGCATCGACGGCGGGGCGGCCGCCGTGGACGATGTTGAAGACGCCCTTGGGCAACCCCGCTTGCTCGAGCAGTTGGCCGAGGAGATTTGCGGTGAGCGGGACCTTCTCGCTCGGCTTAAGGATGAACGTGTTTCCGCACGCGAGCGCGGTGGGAAACATCCAGAGCGGCACCATCGCGGGGAAGTTGAACGGCGTGATGCCGGCGCAGACGCCGAGCGGCAGGTTGATCGTGTCGCAATCGACGCCGCGCGCGATGTTGCGGAGCGAATCGCCGAAAAGGAGCGTGGGGATGCCGCAGGCGTATTCGACGTTTTCGAGCCCGCGGAAAATGGAGCCGCGCGCCTCGGCGTGGGTTTTGCCGTGCTCGCGCGAGACCGTGCGGCAGAGGAGATCGAAGTTCTGCTCGATGAGCTGGCGGTATTTGAAAAAGACGCGCGCGCGCTCGACCGGCGGCGTGTCGCGCCACGCGGGAAACGCCGACGACGCGGCCTCGACCGCGGCGTTGACCTCAGCCGCGCCGCCGGCCGGGCACTCGGCGATGACGTCGCCCGTGGAGGGGTTGAAGACGGGCGTGGTGGCGCCGGTGGCGGCGAGCCATTCGCCGCCGATAAGGTGAGGGCACGGAGTCAGGACAGTGGACATGGGAGCGAGTTCTTGCTGGCGGCGGCGTGGGTGGGACTGGGGCGCGGCGCCTTGGGGCGAGCGGCGGCCATGCACTCGCTCGCCCGCGAGGAACGCAAGGCCGAAGCTCGCCCGCGCGAGGCGCCGACCAAAATGCTATCGCGCGGCGGCGCGGCGGAGGCGGTCGTTGATGGCGGCGGCGAGGCCGGCGTCGCCCGGCGCGAGTTCGACGTGGAGTCGCGCAAACCCGGCGCCGTCGAGCTGGCGCAGCAGCGCGAACAACCGCCGGGCCGCGCTCGCGAGCTCGCCGCGGGCGTCGAGCCAGAAAACATTTTTCGCCCGACGGTCGGACGCGCGGCGGCCGGACGCAGGCGGAGGTTTTGCGAGGTAAACCCACGCATCGCCCGCGCCGTTGTCACCTGCCGCGTCGTGCGCGCTCGCCGCGATGACTTGCGGCGTGATGCGCGCGTGGAGGCGGACCGGCGTGCGCGGACTGTAGTGGCGCGCGAGGAGGCCGGGGGCGATTTGTGCGGCGGCGGTGGCTTTCGTTTTTCCGCGCGGCGGCGCGAGGACCGGAACGCCGAGCGCACTCTCAAGTTGTGCGCGTGTGATCGGGCCGGGGCGGAGGAGGCGCGGACGCGCGGGGCGGCGCAGATCGATGATGGTGGATTCGAGGCCGTGCGCGCAGGGGCCGCCGTCGAGGATGTGGCGGATTTTTCCGCCGAGGCTTGCGCGCACGTGCTCGGCGGTGGTGGGGCTGACGTAGCCGAACGGATTCGCGCTCGGCGCGGCGAGCGGCACGCCGGCAAGGCGCAGAACCCGGCGAAACAACGGATGCGCCGGCATCCGCACCGCCACGCTCGGCAAACCGGCGGAGACGACGGCGGGGACAAGAGCGGTCTTCGGCAGCACGAGCGTCAGCGGACCCGGCCAGAATTTTTTCGCGAGGGTGAGCGCGGCGGGGTTGACGTGCGCGAGCGCGGAGAAATCGGCGAGCGTCGCGATGTGGACGATGAGGGGATCGGTGGAGGGGCGGCCCTTGGCGCGGAAAATTTCCTCGCACGCGGCGGCGTCGAGGGCGTTGGCGGCGAGGCCGTAAACCGTTTCCGTCGGCACGGCGACGAGACCGCCGCGACGTAACACCCGCGCGAGCGCGGCGAGGTTGCGCGCGTTGCCCGCATGCATGCGCGCGCGGCGTCCGCTCGGCGCGACGGGCGTCGACGCGAGCGCCGGCGCGGAAGGAGGCGCGGGCGCGACGGCAGGTGAGGAGCGGGCGGGCATGGGCCGGTGGTGTTGGCAGCGGCGGCGCGCGGCGGCAAGTCCCGCGCGGCACGCGGCCGACGTCGTGCGCGTTTTTCCTTTATCTGCCCGCGCCCGCAGCCATCCGTCGTGGCCTGAATTTTCCCATGACCACTCCGCGCACGCCCGTCCTCCTCGTCATCCGCGACGGTTGGGGCAAGAATCCCGACGCCTCCCTCGACGCCACCAACGCCGTCGCCCAAGCCGTGAAGCCCTGCGACGATCAGTTGCACGCCAACTACCCGTGCACGCTCGTGCGCGCGAGCGGTCTCGACGTCGGCCTGCCTGACGGCGTGATGGGCAACAGCGAGGTCGGCCACGAAAACATCGGTGCCGGCCGCATCGTCGATCAGGAGCTGGTGCGGTTGAACAAACTCTTCCTCGAGGGGAAACTCGCCGCCAATCCGGTGTGGCTCGCAATCCTCGCGCGGTTGCGGGCGAACTCGCGCGCGAAGCTCCACCTCATGGGCATCGTGAGCGATGCCGGCGTGCACGGGATGCTCGAGCACCTCTACGGCATCCTCAAACAAGCGAAGGCCGACGGCCTCGGCGCCGGACGCGTGTTCATCCATGCGTTTACCGATGGGCGCGACACGCCGCCGCACAGCGGCCTCGGCTACGTAAAACAGGTCGATGAGCAATGCCGCGCGATTGGCGTCGGGGCGATTGCGACAGTGTGCGGGCGCTTCTGGGCGATGGACCGCGACAACCGCTGGGAGCGCGTGAGCAAAGCCTACGACATGTTGACCGGCCGCAAGGCCGTGATGACCGCGCCGAGCGCCGCCGTCGCCGTGCAGACCTACTACGACAAGCCGCTGACTCCTTCGCAAACGGGCGACGAGTTCGTCGCGCCGACCTGGATCGTCGGCGCCGACGGCAGGCCGCTCGCGACCATCGGCGACGGCGACGCCGTGCTCTTCTACAACTACCGCGGCGACCGCCCGCGCGAAATCACGCGGGCGTTTGTCATCGATGGCTTCCAGGATTTCGACCGCGGCGCAAAGCTCGACCTCTACTACGCGACGATGACGGAGTATGAGAAGGGCCTGCCCGTGAACGTGATTTCGGGAAAACCCGAGGCGTTGAAAAATATCCTCGGCGCCGTCGTGGCCGACGCGGGCCTAGCGCAGTTCCGCTGCGCCGAGACGGAGAAAAACCCGCACGTCACTTTTTTCTTCAACAACTACCGCGCCACGCCGTTTCCCGGGGAGGACCGTGCGTGTCCGCCGAGCCCGAAAGTCGCGACCTACGACCTCGCGCCCGCGATGTCGTCGGTCGAAGTGACCGCCGCCGCCAAGGCCGCGATCTTATCCGGGAACTACGCGCTCATCGTCGTGAACTACGCCAATCCCGACATGGTCGGCCACACCGGCTCGCTGCCCGCCGCAATCAAGGCCGTCGAGGCGACGGACCGCGGGGTGGGGGAGTTGCTCGCCGCGCTCGCTACGATGCGCGGTCGCGCCGTCATCCTCGCCGATCACGGCAACGCTGAGCAGATGTGGGACCCGACCGTGAACGGGCCGCACACCGCGCACACGTTGAATCTCGTGGAGACTTTTGTCGTCGGCGAAGGCTTCGCCGCAGGAAAAACGAAGCTGCGCACCGGCGGCCGCCTAGCGGACATCGCGCCAACGGTGCTCGCGTTAATGGGGCTGCCGAAGCCGGCGGAGATGACGGGGGAGAGTTTGGTTATTTCGTAGGACGCTCTCGATCCGAGATT
>JBEANZ010000633.1:0-5566 GCA_041165185.1 Verrucomicrobiota bacterium
AAAATCAACTAATAAAAAACTTGCCATTGCGCGCATTGTGCCGCCGGACCCGGCGGCACAATGTTTTTCTGCGCCGCGCCGGCGCTCGTTTCCCGAAATAGCAATTATTCAAAGTGCCCTAAAGAAATCTCACGAGACCGCACTTTCAGTGTTGGAGGCTTTCTGGAAAACCCGAACTGAATCCGCGATCGAGAATCTCGCGAAAGACAAAGAAGCGGAGGTCGAACGAGCAAAGAACACGGCATGTCCGTTTCGCATCCTGATTACTCCATTTGCCCAGCATATCAAGGACGGCGGGATTTTCACTGACACGCATATTTACGAGAGGGGCTTTCAGTATCAGTTGGTCGTTCACGGCGTCCCGTGTTTTGAGCCCCATTACATTGTTGAGGAGAGGACAGAGGAGAGCAGTTTCAGTCCCGCAAAGCTCAGGCAGCTTGCGGACGCCGCATTTGAAAGCGCCAATAGGTATGTTGAACTTCAGGCAGCGTCGGCATCGGTCTTCTTCGATGTTGTTGCCTCCAAAGTTTCGCGAAACACGAAGTAAGATGACGGGCCCGCCGCCAATTGAGCCACATTACGCGGTGGCCTCTTGCTCATGTCCTTTAGAGGGGGCGACACACCGGTGAACTCCGACTTCGAGCAATCTCGCCACACGCCGTAGTGAAGCGATGCTATGGCCTCCGCCCCGAGTTCCACCAGCTCCGCCAACTTCCCGATCCCCCTTTCCACAGCCGAGAAATCCGCCGCGTGCGTCTGGAGGCGCGACGGATCGCGGCGGACCTTTTCCCGCCTCGACAGCTCTGATCTGCCTCACCACGTTTCCGCCATGCCCGCCACCCTCGATGCCGTCGCGCACGATGCGCTGATTTTGCCGCCCAATCAACGGCTCGCACTGGTCCGACAGCTCTTGGATAGCGTGGATCTCGAACCGGAACCGGGGGCGGAGGCCGCTTGGGAGGCGGAGATCGTCCGGCGGATCGCGCGCTTTGAGGCCGGGGAATCCCAGCCCGTTTCCGCCGGGGAAGTTTTTGCCCGGCTGCGGCAGCTTGCTCCCGGCCGGTGAGCGTGGTGTTGGAGTTTCTCCCGGAGGCGTTCGCGGAGGTCGAATGCGTTACGGGTGATTACGAGGCGCGCGCGATTGGGCTGGGTGCCCGGTTTCGCACCGAGGTCGAGAGCGTGTGTAGTGCGATGGTGTAGCATCCGCTGCTTTGGCGATTGCGCCCGGGTGGTTATCGGCGGGTGAACCCGCCCGGTTTCCCCTACTATGTCGCATTCGTCACCGACGCGCATCGGGTGCTGGTGGTCGCCGTGGCCCACGCGGGCCGTCACCCTGATCACTTCAAGCGTCGGATTCCGTGAGGCGCGCGCGATGCCGGATTGATCGGCGGTGTCGGCCGTGATCCGACCCACGGAAAACTGCGAGCGTGCCTCACCCCAGCTCCGCCAGCTTCACCATTCGCCCTTCTTTCGCTGAGAGGTCGGCGGCGAGGGTGGCGAGATGGGACTTCATCGCGGTCGCGAGCGTCGTGTGCGCCATGTCGGCGCCGCGTTCCAGCGAGGCGAAGAAATCCTCGAACTGCGTCTGATACGGGTGGTCGGCCACGTCGCCGGAATCGACCATCTTCATCGCGAGTTCGCTCCACTTGTGCTTGTTGGTGCCGAGCTTGGCGGAGTGGAATTTGTTATCGAGCAGGCTGCCCTCGCTGCCGACGAGGTGGGTGTGAAAATAGTAGGGTTGCAGGCAGTCGATGACGGCGGCGCATTTGCCGAGCGCGCCGCCGGCGAAGCGCACGAGCGTGACGCTCGTCGTCGGGTATTCGTATTGGGCGAAGGTCGGGTTGGCGGAAGTGGTGTCGAGGCTCGTGACGCTCTCGACCTCGCGGCCCATGCAGAAGAGCAGCGCGTCCATGGCGTGGCAGCCGGCGGAGAGGAGCGCCGAGCCGCCGGACTCCTTTTTTACGTTCCAGCGGAACTGCCCATACCAGGGGCCGATGCCGTGGTAGTAGTCGACCTCGCCGTAGTGCAGCGCGCCGAGCAGACCGGACTCGATCACGGACTTGGTGGAGAGGAACTGGCTCGAGTAGCGGCACTCGAAACACACGCAGGTTTTCACGCCGGCGGCGCGCACGGCGGCGGCCACGCGGTGGGCGTCGGCGAGGGTGAGCGTGATGGGTTTTTCGATGATGAGGTGTTTGCCGGCCTGCGCCGCGGCGATGATGTGGTCCGCGTGGAGGTGTGGGAAACTGCACACCGACACGACGTGGATCGACGGGTCGGCTAGCATGGCGGCGAGGTCGGTGTAGGCGGCGATTTTCCCGCCGTAGCGCGCGCTGAGTGCGGCAGAGTCCTGCGGGCGCGACGAGTAAACGGCGGTGACCTGCGCGAGCGGGGAGGCGTTGATGGCGGGGATGTGCGCGGTGCTGACCCAGCCGTAACCGATGATGCCGACGTTGAATTTTTTCATGGGGAAAAGTTGAGGCGAAAAACGGAGCGAAGGAAAAACGCGGTCGCGAGTCGAGCGCGCCCGGCGCGGCGCGGCGACTTTCTTTTTTTCGATGCGCGCTCGCGCGGTGAACAACTCGGGCTCGCCTCGCGGGGGAAATCCGCCATGCACGCGGCACGATGAGGGCGTGGAATTTCCGGGGCGGGTGCGTGGCGTTGGGCCTGCTGGCGGCGGGGCCGGCGGGCGTCGGCGCGGCCGAGGAGAAACTCGTCGTGCACGCCGAGAACGGCGCGCTGCGGATCGAGTTCGCCGCGAGCCGGCTGGCGCTGAGCGTGCCGAAACGCGGCTTCATCGAGGACCCCGGCCGCCGCGAGGGCGCGGCGGCGAGCCCGCGCTACTTCGCGCTCCGCGAGGCGATCGGGCCGCGGACGACCGTGGTGTCGGGGTGGTTCGAGGGGCGGGCGCGTTTCACGTCGGTGAAAAAACTCTGGGCCGCCGAGCTCAAGGCGGCCAAGACGCCCGCGGCCGAGGCGCCGCGCCGGGTGACGTTTGCGAAAATCGCGGGGTGGGAGACCGTCGCCTACGAGCGGCCCGCGCCGTCGACCGGCGCGGGTGCCGCCGCGAATCCCAAGACCGCGCCGGCGAGCACGCACCTGCGCGCGCACTGGCTGCAAGGCGACACGTGGATCGAGTTGCACCTGTCGATGACGGGGCCGGTGCCGGCGGAGGAGGCGCGCGCGGCGTTGGTCGCGTTGTTGAAGAGCGTCGCCGTGTCCGAGATCGCGGCCGAAAAAAAATAGGCGCGCGGCGTGATCGCGGCGGGGCGCGGGTCACGCTTCGCGGCGCAGATTCGCCTTCAGCTCGCGCCACCGCGCGAGGCGGTCGGCGATTTTCGCCTCCCACCCGACGGGCTTCGGCGTGTAGAGCGCGAGCGGTTTTTCGAGGTAGTCCTGGCCGGAAATGTTTTCCGGGAAATCGTGCGAGTAATCGTAGCCCTGGCCCTGGCCGAGGCGTTTGTTAGCCTGGCCGCTTTTGCTGCGCAGGGCGGACGGGATGGTCTGCACGGGCGCGGCCTTGAGCGCGGCGTGCGCGGCGCCGAGCGCGAGGGTGGCGGAGTTGCTCTTCGGCGCGGTCGCGATGTAGAGCGTGGCGTGCGCGAGCGTGAGCTCGGCCTCGGGCAACCCGATGAAATCGCACGCGTGGTGCGCGGCGACCGTGAGCGGCAACGCCTGCGGATCGGCGAGGCCGACATCCTCGCTCGCGAGGATGACGAGGCGGCGCGCGATGAAGCGCGGGTCCTCGCCGCCGGCCAGCATCTTCGCGAGCCAATACATCGCGGCGTCCGGGTCGCTGCCGCGGCAGCTTTTGATGAAGGCGGAAATCGTGTCGTAGTGCTCGTCTTCGTCGGCGTCGTAACGGATACGCCGCTCGCGGGCGAAGACCTCGAGTTCGGCGGCGGTGAGCGCGGCGCGCTCGGGCAGGCCGAGCACGAGGACCTCGAGCGCGTTGAGCGCGCGGCGGAGATCGCCGTCGCAGAGCATCGCGAGATCGGCGAGGAGTTTGTCCTCGGCGGTGACGCCGCGCGCGCCGAGGCCGCGCTCGGCATCGGTGAGCGCCGCGCGGAGCACACCGGTGATCGCGGCGGGCGCGAGCGGTTCGAGGCGGAAGAGGTGGCTGCGCGAGAGGAGCGGCGGGTTGACGTAGAATCCGGGGTTGTGCGTGGTGGCACCGATGAGGCGGACGGTGCCTTCCTCGACGTCGGGGAGGAGCAGGTCCTGTTGCGATTTGTTGAAGCGGTGCAGCTCGTCGATGAAGAGGATCGTCGCGGCCTCGGGGCGGCGGCGCGCGGCGGCGAGGATTTCGCGCAGCTCGGCGACGTTGGACATGACGGCGTTGACGCGCACGAAACGGCTCTGCGTCTCGTGCGCGATGGCCTCGGCGATGGAGGTCTTGCCGCAACCGGGCGGACCGTAGAAGAGCAGCGAGCCGAAACGGTTTTGCGCGACGAGGCGGGGGAGGAGCGAGCCGGGCGCGAGGAGGTGCGACTGGCCGACGACCTCGGCGAGGCGGCGCGGGCGCATCCGCGCGGCGAGGGGTTGCGGCGCGCGCTTCGTCGCGGCCGGCCACTCGGCGCGCGGGGCGTCGTCGGCGAAAAGATCGGACTGATCGGGAGAACGCATCGGAGAAACCACTAATGAACACTGATGGACACTAATCAAAGCTTCAGAAAATTAGTGTTCATTAGTGTCCATTAGTGGTTCCAAGTTTGGCCCATGACGAGCCGCTCCCTCGGACATCGCGCGCCGCTGTTGTGGCTCGTGGCGCCGCTCATGGCGGGGCTCGCGGTCGGAAAATTCGGCGCGCTGGCGCCGGTGCCGTGGTTGCTCGGCGGCGCGTTGGCGGCGGCGGGGACGGCGGTCGTCGTGGCGGGACGCGCCGCGAAGTGGTGGTGGTGGACGGCGATTTGCGTCGCGATGTTCTTGGCCGGGGCGGCCGGCTACGCGCTGCACCGTCCGCGGCTCGCGGCGTGGGAGAACCTGCCGCCGCGCGAGGCGCGGGTCGCGTTGCGGGTTGATCGCGTGTTCGCGCAAAAGGATCCGCGACGCGTGAGCGGACTCGGCACGATCGCGAGCGCCGAGGCGCACTTGCGCGAGCTCGCGGGGCAGCGCGTGTATTTCTCGCTCGCGCTCGGGCGCGGCGAGTCGGCGCCGGTGCGTAGCGCGGAGGTCGCGGCGGTGGGCGTGCTCGTGACGCTCCCGCGCGATCCGCCGGCGGATTCGTTCGACGGCTACCTCGCGGGCGCGGGGATGAACTTCCGCCTCACGCGCGGCCGGCTGCTCGCGACGACGCGGCCGGCGACGGCCTACCACCGGTTCTGCGCGCGCGCCGGGGAGCGGTTTCGCGCGATTCTTTCCGAGGGGATTGCGCGCAAGCGGCCCGCGCTCGCGGGGCTCCTGCGCGGGATGATGCTCGGGGAAACGCACGAGCTGAGCGACGAACAGCACGCGCTCTTCATGCGCAGCGGCACGATGCACCTCTTCGCAATCTCGGGGTTGAACATCGCGGTGATCGCGGGGGCTTTGCAGGCGATGATGGGGTTGCTGCGGGTGCCGCTATGGC
>JBEANZ010000634.1:0-3501 GCA_041165185.1 Verrucomicrobiota bacterium
CAGCGCGGCCAACATGTTCGTCTACAATTTCGCGACGGGCGACATGCAGGACTACGGCGGCAATCAATACCGCACCCGCGGCATCAACGGAAACGCCATCCGCATCCCCTACGTCGGCAACCGCTACCTCAAGGCCGTCCCCGCGCGCCGCGCCGCCATCCCCGGCATCGACAAGAAATTCAGCGCCTCGCCGAAGGACAACATCGCCGCCCGCGACGCCAGCACCGCCTCGCTCAACGTCGAGCACCGCGTCGGCAATTTGTTTCTGCGCGTCGGCTACGTGAAAAACGATTTCGACAACAACACCATCTGGTCCAACGCCAGCCCCAACGGGGCCATCATCGACGTGAACAAGCTGTTGCCCAGCGGCGCGACGAACCCCCGCTTTCTGCGCACGTTCACCGACGTCGAGCAGAACAACCTCTACAGTCAGGACGCCATTCAGGAATACTTCGGCCAGGCGACCTACCGCTTCTTCGCGCCGAAGTGGTGGGATTACAAACAACTGCTGAGCCTCAGCGTCAGCGACCGCGAGACGCAGTCCGAGTCGCGCACGAGCGCGTGGCGTCGGACCGACAACCCCACGTCGGCCGATCCGTTCAACAACGCGAACCGGTTTTTCTATCGCGTTTACTGGGGCGACCCGCGCCCCGACCTCGGGCCGATCCTCACCGATCCCAACGGCAAGGTGCCGGGCCGCTGGGTTTACGCGGACACCGCGGGCAACATCACCAACCGCGGCGTCCAGCGCGCGGCGCTCACGTCGCAGAGCGCCTTCTTCAACGAGAAGCTCGCCCTCACCGCCAGTTACAGCCGTGACGTCGTCGAGGTCGCCAACCTGCCCCGCCTGAACGCCACCATTACCGGCTCCACCGGCGCGCCCAATTACAAGAATCTCCTCGGCTTCAACACCGCCGGCAACGCCTACCAGCGAAAGGAAACCGTGAGCTCGCTCGCCTACGGTGTGGTGGCCTATCCGTTCCAAACCGAGCGCCAGGGCTTCGTGAAAAAATTCCTCTCGCCCCTCGGCGTCGTGGTCAACATCGCGGAGAACAACCAGCCGCCCTCGAGCGGCGTGCAGAATCCGCTCCTCGACGGCACGCTCCCGCCGCTCACGCATTCCCAGACCAAGGACTACGGCCTGCGCTACGCGATTCCCGGCGGCAAGGCCTACCTCACCCTCTCGCGTTACCAGACCACGCAACAGGACAACCCCGCCGGCTTCGGCAGCGCCGGCGACATCACAAACATCTGGATCAACCTCGGCTACACCGACCCCGCGCTGACCACCACGACCGCCGGCTCCGGCTTCGCCTACTCGGATCCGAATTCCCGCCGGCTCGAAGGTTGGGAGGCCGAGCTCGTCGCCAACCCGACGCGCAACATCACGCTCTCGCTGAATTACTCGCACCCGGTTTCCTACATCGTGACCGAGAGCGAAGACCGCAAAGCCTACGTCGCCGCCAACCGCGCGCAGTGGGAAGCGGGCGCGCGCGCCGCGCAGGGCGCCGTCGTAAACGGCCGGACGATTCTCGATCCGACGCAGATTCAAACCGCGCTCAACAACATCGACAACAGCCTCAACGGCCTCACCACCGGCGCGCTTGAAAACAACCAGGTCCGCCACCGCATCAACGCCACCGCGGCCTACAGTTTCCGTGAAGGCATGTTCCGCGGCCTCCGCATGAATGCCGGCATGCAATACCGCGGCCACGGCAAGAACGGCAGCCGCGATGCCCAGATCAAGTTCAACACCGCGACGCCGACTGTAGCGCAGACTACGCAGGCCGCCTTCGACTACCTGTGGACGCCGCCCGCGTGGAAAAACTCAGTCGTCGCCGGCGCCAGCTACACGCGGAAGATCGGAAAATATCAGACGCGTTTTCAGCTCAACGTCACCAACCTCCTGAACGAACTCGAACCGATCTGGGGCCGCAGCGGACCGGTCGGAAATTTTGCGTCCGCCTACACCACGCTCACCGCCAACCAGCTCTTCGCCGGCAATCCCCGCCAGCAGATCCTGACGAGCTTCGTGAACCCCGACCCGCGCCGGATCACCTTCACGACGACGGTCAGTTTCTGAGGCGCTTCGAAGAAGGAATCACGCGCCGGGGATCGGTTGGCTGCACACCGCGATGGGGGAATCGCGCGTGGCGTTGGCCGCACATCAAGGCGATGCGGCAACTCAGCCGGCGCGTCGTGTTCGAAACCGGCCCGGCTCGCCCCGCCGCACACGCCCCGGCAAAAGGGCCTTTGGCACAAAGCGATCGGCATTCGCCCGTGCGGGCTCCCAACCTCTGTGCCAGGGCGCCGGAAACCGCGACAAGTCAAAAAAACGCCGCCGCTCCGGGGAGTGGCGGCGAGGGTGGACCGTGATTGCGCGGCGCGAAATGGTGTTACCCGCCGCAAGTAGCGCCCGCTACAGATCGAACGAGGCTGAGAGGATGAACTGTCGCGGGTCGATGATCCGAAACGCCAACGGGGTCCCATCAGGGAAGGCTTGCGTGGCTTGCAAGCCGCCGCCGCTTTCCTGGATGTTTTTCACGTTGAGCTGGAAGCGCGTGCGGACTTTGTCGCCGAAGAGCTTCCGGTTGTAGCTCACAAAGACGTCTACGTAGGCTTCGGCGGGCGTGTAGATGGGGCGGTTGGGGTTGAGCGCGGTGATCGTCGCGGGGAGCGATTGGACGCCGTAGAAGCCGATCGCTCCCTTGTCCTGCCAGCGCACGGAGCTGCCGACGCTCATCGCCTTGAGGATGCTGTTTTCCGAGAGGCCGGAGAGTTGGTAGCGGGTGTTGAACTTGGCGGCGTATTTGCGGATCTGCGGGCGCGGGCGGCCTTCGAGTTGGCGATACACGGCGAGCGGGCCTTCCACGAACGTGGTGTAGTTGGTCGCGGCGGAGTTGGTGGCGTTGTAGCCGTTGGCGGTGAAGGCGGTGCCGAGGATGTTGCGCCAGAGGAGGTGGCCGGTCGCACCGACGGGGAGGCCGGCGGCGCCGGGGGACGCGGCGGTGTAGCGCGGATCCTCGACGGTGGTCCAGATCGGGAGGCGGGAGGCGATCCAGTCGGAGATGGTGCCGCCGGCGTTCTTGTTGATCGCGGCGGTCTGGGTGAACGAGGCGCTAACGGTCCAGGCTTTCGAGACGTTGAGGTTGATTTCCACTTCGTCGCCTTTCGAGACGTAGTCCTGCGTGGCGGAGAGCGTGCCGGCGGCGATGTTGGATTCGAGGGCGTCGATGGTGGCCTCGGGGAGGCCCATCGTTTTGGCGACGGCGGTCTTGATTTGGGCCGGGGTGAAGGTGGGGTTGAGCTGGGTGATCCATTCGGTGGAGCGGTCCTGGAGGTTCCAGGCGTCGGCGGCGTTGAGGCCATCGGCGCGGAGGACGCGTTGGGCGATGGTGGCGATGTCGCCGTTGCGGATGTTGATCTGGTCGGTCTGGTAGTGGGTGTAGCGGACGCTGAGGCGGCCGTTGAGGGCGGTCATCCAGAAGCCGAGGTCGCGGG
>JBEANZ010000635.1:0-6828 GCA_041165185.1 Verrucomicrobiota bacterium
GTGAAGGCCGGGCTCAAGGGCGTGTTCGTCGGCGGCACGACGATGACGCCCCAATACGTCCGCTTCGTCGTCGAGGAAGTGCTCGAGGGGAAAATCAACTTCGCCCCCACCTACGGCAACACCCTCATGGGCCTCGCCATCTCGAAGAAGCTCACGAAGGCCGACAACTACAGCCTCACCTACTACGCGCCGCAGCCGCGCGCCACGCTCCGCATCGTCAATCCCGACAAGCCCGAGGAGCTGATGCCCTACAACGAGTATGGCCGCGTCGAGCTGACGACGATGACGAAGGAGTTCTTCGTCCCGCGCTTCCTTGAGCGCGACGAAGCCATCCGCCGCAAACCCTGCGACGAATTCCCGTGGGACGGCGTCGGCGACGTCCGCCCCTTCCAGTCCCTCACGAAAACGATCATCGAGGGCGTGTATTGAAAAGTAGGGCAGGGTCTCTGACCCGCCCTCGGAACACTCAACGCGCACGAAGGGCGGGTCACAGACCCGCCCTACTTCAAGCCTCCGACCACTCCTCCGCTGCCTCCGCCATGAGCGCCATCCACATTCCCATTCTCCGCCTCGGCCGTCCCTACCGCAGCCTCGACGTGCAGACGCACGCCATCGGCAACGGCGACACCCTCGAGGTCAGCGTCGCCAACTCCGGCCTCATCCGCCGCGACCTCCGCGAACTCGCCGCCTCCGGCGAAGCCCTCCGCGCCATCCCGACCGAGACCCTCGTCGGCTACATGGAAAAAGCCGCCGAGCTCTACCTCCACGGCAACCTCCCGTGGGGCGACGGCGACCGCCTCCAGTCGCCCTCCGACTACGCCGCCGCGCTCTCGCTGATGACCGGCCTGCCGCACACCCTCGGCCGCGGCAACATGGCCAAGGTCCACGCCGCGATGTCCAACATCCGCGCCGTCATCGCCGGCCTCACGCGCGGCCTCCCGCACGCGCTCTTCGACACCGGCGTCGTCCGCCAGGACGGCCTCGACGTTAACTTTTTCCCGCAGACCAACAGCCTCGGCGTCCTCCTCCCGAGCAATTCCCCCGGCGTGAATTCCCTCTGGCTCCCCGCGCTCGCGATGAAAATCCCCGTTGTGCTCAAGCCCGGCCGCGAGGACCCGCTCACGCCCTTCCCCTCATCCAGGCGATGATCGCTGCGGGTTTCCCGCGCGAGGCGTTTGGTTTCTACCCGACGACGCACGACGGCGGCGACACCGTGCTCTTCGGCACCGGCCGCGCCATCGCGTTTGGCAACGACACCACGCTGAAAAAATACGCGCCCTACCGCCACATCCAGGTTCACGGCTCCGGCCGCAGCAAAATCCTCATCGGCGACGACTACGCCGACAACTGGGCCGCGCACCTCGATCCCATCGTCCACGCCATCTCCGCCAACAGCGGCCGCAGTTGCATCAACTGCTCCTCGATCCTCATCGGCAAAAACCGTGACGCCCTCGCCGATGCCCTCGCGCGCCGCCTCGCCGCCATCGAGCCCCTCCCGCGCGATCACCCCGACGCGATCCTCAGCGGCTTCGCCAATCCCAAAGCCGCCAAGGCCATCGACGAGCGCCTCACCGAACTCCTCGCCACGCCCGGGGCCGTCGATCTCACCGCGAAATATCGCAACGGCCCGCGCCTCGCCGAAGCCCACGGCCAGACCTTCCTCCGCCCCACGCTCATCGTCTGCGACGACCCCGAGCACCCGCTCGCCAACACCGAGTATGGCTTCCCCTTCGCGAGCATCCTCCAAGTCCCGCAGGCGAAGATGCTCGACGTGATCGGCGAGACCCTCGTCGTGTCCGCGTTCACGAAGGATCGCGCCTGGAGCGCCGAGCTGATGACGAGCACCAACATCGAGCGCCTGAACCTCGGCGCCTACTCGACGATGCGCGTCCAATGGGAACAGCCGCACGAAGGCAACCTCTTCGAATTCCTCTACCGCCGCCGCGCGCTACAGGGCGACTTGGTCGCGGTGTGAATCCGGAAATCGTGAAATCGGTCATCGGTCATCTAGAATCGGTCATTGTCGGAATCTGAAATCCCAGATGCCAGATTCCCGATGCCCGATTTCAAGATTTCCGATCTTCTGGTCATCACCGTCACGTCCCGAGCCGTCTTGGTTTCGGCCGAATTTGCGGAAACGTAAGATCGGTCGTCGGCCACATTGAATCTGCGATCTTCAAATTCTGAAATTTTAGATTCTCGATTCTCGATGCCCGATTTCAAGATTCCCTCGTCCGCCATCGCCCCCTTCGCCTCCCGCCCATCTCCGAAACTCGTCTTCGGCCCCGGCACGCTCGGCGAATTGCCCGCGCTCGTCCGCGAATCCGGTGGCACGTCCGTCTTCCTCGTCACCGACACCGGCCTCATCCGCGCCGGCCACGCCGCGCGCGCGACCGCGCTCCTCACCGCCGCCGGCATCCCCGTTACGCTCTACGATCACGCGCACGAAAACCCCACCGAGTCTGACGCCGCGGCGTGCGCTGCCGCGGCGCGCGCCGCGAAGTTCGACTGCTTCGTCGCCCTCGGCGGCGGCAGCAGCATGGACACCGCGAAGGCGGCAAATTTTCTCCTCACCAACGGCGGCGCGATGCGCGACTACCACGGCTACGGCAAGGCCGCGCAGCCGCTCCTCCCGCTCATCGCAATTCCCACGACCGCCGGCACCGGCAGCGAATGCCAGTCCTACGCCCTCGTGAGCCGCGACGACACCCACGAGAAAATGGCCTGCGGCGATCCCAAGGCCCTCGCCCGCGTCGCGATCCTCGACCCCGACCTGACCGCCACGCAGCCCCGCTCGGTCGCGATCCTCACCGGCCTCGACGCGCTCGCCCACGCCCTCGAGTCCGCGGTCACGTCGAAGCGCAACCCGATCTCCTCCGCCTACGCCGAGGCGTCGTTCCGCCAGCTCTCGTCCGCGATCGCGCGCGTGATCGCCGGCGACGCCACCGCCGACGATCGCGGCCGCATGTTGCTCGGCGCCGCGCTCGCCGGCCTCGCGATCGAAAACTCCATGCTCGGCGCCGCGCACGCCACCGCCAACCCGCTCACCGCCCGCCACGGTCTCACGCACGGTCACGCCGTCGCCCTCATGCTGCCGCACGTGATGCGTTTCAATTCCGCCGATCCCGCCGTCGCCGCGATCTACGCACAACTCGCAGCATTACTCCCCGTAGGGCCGGCGCTCGCCGCCGTGCCGTCACGCCCCGACGGCCCGCCGACAAGCGGCGGCCCTACACCAACCGCACCGACTCCGGCCGCGTCCGCGCTCATCGATTGGGTCGCCGCCCTCGTCGCCGCCAGCCGCCTCCCCGCTTTCGACGCGCGCGCCGTGGACATCGCGGCGCTCGCCGACGACGCCACGCGCCAATGGACCGGCAAGTTCAACCCCCGCCCATTGCAAGCCGCCGATTTCGCGGCACTCTACCAGCGTGCGCTTTCACCCCATGTCGTCGGCTGATTGTCTTGCCGTGAGCCACGAGGCTGCGCGCTCGCAAGGCGCTCATGCGTCTCACTCCGCTTCGCTGTCTTCAGCCCCAACGGGGCGACAGTCGATAGCCCAAGGCATCGCCTTGGGTTTTGAATCAAAAGAAACACGAGCCCTGAAGGGGCGAAACTGGGCGAACTTTCGCCCCTTCAGGGCTCGCGAAATGTTCGTGACGATTTCCCAGGGCGTTGCCCTGGGCTTTCAACTTTGGCGCCGTTGGGGCCGATCCGATTCTCGATCACGCGGCGCCACGAATGGCCGTCCACTCGCTCACGCTCGCGGCTACGATCAACACCGCCGCCGCCCGTCGGCCTCATTCTTCTCATCCGTCCTATTCGTCGCATTCCTCGTTCTCGCTGCGCTCGCCCTCACCGCCTGCGGCGACCGCACCGCTTCCGACTCCGCCAAAAAATCTTCCACCAAATCCCCCGCCGTTGCCGACACCGCGTGGCCCATGACCCGCGGCGGCCCCGCCCTCAGCGGCAGCGTCACTGCCAAGCTCCCTATCCATCCGACCACCGCGTGGACCTTTGCCGCCAACGGCTCGATCCAAGCCGAGGCCGCGATCGCCGACAACCGCGTCTTCGTCGGCACCATCAAGGGCACGCTCCACGCGCTCGCCGCCGACACCGGCGCTCCACTCTGGCATTTCGAGACGAAGGACGCGCTCATGGCCGCGCCCGCCATCGCCGGCGGAAAAGTTTTTCTCTCCTCCAACGACGGAAAACTCTACGCCCTCGATGCCGCCACCGGCGCGCCCGCGTGGCAATTCGCCAGCGAGGACAAGATCAGCGCCGGCGCCATCACCATCAAGGCTCCCGCCGATCCGCGCGCCGCGCCCGGCACCGTCGCCGCCGACTGGGTGTTGCTCAACGGCTACGACGGCACCACGCGCGTCCTCGACGCCGCTGATGGCAAGGTCGTGTGGACCTACAAAGCCGACGAGCCCATCAACGGCTCGCCCGCCGTCGTCGACGGACGGTTTCTCGTCTTCGGCGGCTGCGATGCGCAGCTCCATGTCGTCAATCTGAAGGACGGCACGCTCCTCCACAAAATCCCTACGAGCGCGCAAATCCCTGCCTCGATCGCTACGCGCGGCACGATGGCCTTCTGCGGCAACTACGCCAACGAGGTCGTCGCCTTCGACGTCACCGGCGGCAAGGTCGCGTGGACCTATCAGGACAAATCGCTCCCGTTCATGAGCGCGCCCGCCGTCGATGATCGCCTGGTGCTCATCGGCTCGCGCGACAAACACCTCCACGCGATCCACCGCGCGACCGGCGCGCCCGCGTGGACTTTCAAGACCGGCGGCCGAGTCGAGGCCTCGCCGATTGTGTTCACCGACGGCGTGCTCTTCGGCTCGACCGACGGTCGCCTCTACGCCGCGAGTCTCACCGATGGCGCCGAACTCTGGCAGCTCGACCTCGGCGAAGCGCTCGTCGCCTCGCCTGCCTTCGGCGCCGGAAAAATCATCGTCGGCGGCGACAAGGGCACGGTCTTTGCCCTGCGCGCCGGCAAGTGATGTAAATCCGCCGGGCCAATCATCCGAGCACAACGTCAAGCGGCGCACAGCAACTGATGACAAATTCGCCCTCGAATTTCCGCCAGCACTCTCCTGTGCCTCGTGCCCCAACGGGGCACCAGTCGATAGCCCAGGGCGCAGCCCTGGGGATCCGATTCCCCATTGAACAAGCCCTGAAGGGGCGAAACTCACCCGCTCCGGTGCCGCCCCTTCAGGGCTTTCGTTTTTCAAATCAACCGATTCCCGGGGCGTTGCCCCGGGCTTTCAAATTGCGCCCCGTCGGGGCTCACGCCATCGCTTCTCCACGCGCATGAATATTTCCACCGCCACTCCCGCCCCCGTCGCCGCTCCCGCGCCCGCCGCACCCGCGAAGACCTCCACGCTCGCCGGAAACTATTTCATCTCCAATTACCCGCCCTTCTCGTTCTGGTCCGAAAACCAAAACCCCGAGGTCGCGGCCGCGCTCGATTCCGCGCCCACTCCCGGCGCCAAGCTCGGGCTCTACCACCACATCCCGTTTTGCCGGAAGCGCTGCCATTTTTGCTACTTCCGCGTCTACACCGACAAGAACGCGAAGGAGATCCAGACCTACCTCGACGCCACCGTCGCCGAGCTGAAAACCCTCGCCGCGCGCCCGCTCTACCGCGGCCGCAAGCCGCACTTCGTTTATTTCGGCGGTGGCACGCCGTCCTATCTCTCCGCGAAACAACTCCACGAGCTCACCGACAGCCTCAAAGCGATCCTCCCGTGGGACGAGGCCGAGGAAGTCGCCTTCGAGGGCGAGCCCGGCACGCTCAACGCCGCGAAGCTCGCCGCGATCAAGCAGGTGGGCGTCACGCGCCTCAGCCTCGGCATCGAGCATTTCGACGACCACGTGCTCGAGATCAACGGCCGCGCCCACCGCTCCGGCGAAGTTTACGCCGCCTACGAGCGCGCCCGTGCCGAAAACTTTGCCCAGATCAACATCGACCTCATCGCCGGCATGGTCGAGGAGACCGAGGCCCTCTGGCAGCGCAACATCGAGGAGACGATCAAGCTCCGCCCCGACAGCGTGACGATCTACCAGATGGAGGTCCCCTACAACACGACCATCTACAAGGAAATGAAGGCCGAGGGAAAACTCGTCGCGCCCGTCGCCGACTGGATGACGAAGCGCCGCTGGGTGAAGGAGGCGTTCGCCGCGCTCGAGGCCGTCGGCTACACCGTAGGCAGCGGCTACACCGCCGTGCTGAATCCCGCGCGCACGAAATTCCTCTACCGCGACGAACTCTGGAGCGGCGCCGATCTCATCGGACTCGGCGTGGCGTCGTTCTCCCACGCCGCCGGCGTCCACTATCAGAACGTCACCGAGATCGAGCCCTACCTCGCCGCGATCAACGCCGGCCAGCGCCCGACCAAGCGCGCCTTCCGCACGAACCAGGAGGAGCGGATGATCCGCGAGTTCATCCTCCAGATGAAGCTCGGCCGCGTCGTCCTCGGCTACTTCAAGGAAAAGTTCGGCGTCGATCTCGCGCAACGCTTCGCCGCGCAGCTCGGCCACCTCGCCGCCGAGGGTTTTCTCACCGTCGACGCCACGCATGTCCGGCTCTCGCGTGACGGCCTCCTCTGCGTGGACACGCTGCTGCACGAGTTTTTCCTCCAGCAGCATCGGACGACGAAGATCGTGTGAGGGCTGAGTTCTCTGCGGAAATGCACAGAGGCGTCAGAACTGTTCTCGCGTTTGTTCTTTCGCCTGCCGTGGCGGCATTGGTAGTCGGCGTCTTTGGGGCGACATTTCGTGGCGAAGGCACAGGGCCGTCATGGATCGATGCCTTCGCGCAAT
>JBEANZ010000636.1:0-5181 GCA_041165185.1 Verrucomicrobiota bacterium
TGAACCCCCGCCTCCTTCTACTCGCCTCCTTTCCCATGCACCGCCTCCTCCTCGCCCTCCTTCTCCTTTCGCCTCTCGCGCCCCTCCGCGCCGCTGCGCCCGGCGCGTCGCCCGCGCGCCCCAACATCATTTTCTTCCTCAGCGACGACCTCGCGCAGGGTGATGTCGGCGTCTACGGTCAAAAACTCATCCAGACCCCGCGCCTCGATCGCATGGCGCGCGAGGGCACGCGTTACACGCAGGCGTTCTGCGGCACGACCGTCTGCGCGCCGTCGCGCACGTCGCTCATGACCGGCCTGCACACCGGCCACGCACCCGTGCGCGGAAACTGGGAAGTCCCCGTCGAGGGTCAGCTCCCGCTCCCCGCGAGCACCGTCACCGTCGCGCAGCTTTTGAAAACCGCCGGCTACGCCACCGCCGTCATGGGCAAGTGGGGCATGGGCATGTTCGACACCACGGGCAGCCCGTTGAAAAAAGGCTTCGACCACCACTTCGGTTACAACTGCCAGCGCCACGCGCACTCCTACTTCCCCGAGTTTCTCTACAACGACGGCCAGCGCGTCCCGCTCCCCGGCAACACCGGCAAGGGCGTCGGCCCCGTCTACGCGCAAAATCTCATCCAAGCCGACGTGCTGAAATGGGTCCGCGCGAAAAAAGATCAGCCTTTTTTTCTCTTCTACGCCATCACGCTCCCGCACGGCACGCACGAGATCGACGACCTCGGCCTCTACGCCGACAAGCCCTGGCCTGCGCAGCAAAAATCCTACGCCGCGCAGGTCACGCGCCTCGATCGCGACCTCGGCCAACTCCTCGATCTCCTCGCCGAGCTGAAGATCGACAACAACACCCTCGTGATGGTGGCCGGCGACAACGGCTCCTCCTTCGAGCCGACTTCCGCGATGGGCAAACTCTTCGATCAAGCCGCCAACGGCCTGCGCGGCTACAAGCGCGAGCTCTACGAAGGCGGCCTGCGCCAGGCCGCGCTCGCCCGCTGGCCGGGCGTCGTGCCCGCCGGCCGCGTGACCGACGGCCCGTGGGCGTTCTGGGATTTTCTGCCGACCGCCGTCGAGCTCGCCGGCGCGAAACTCCCCGCCGGTTTCAAACCCGACGGCCACTCGCTCGTCTCGTTCCTGAAGGGCGGCGAGGCGCCGTCGCGCGAATATTTTTATTGGGAGCTGCACGAGACGAACAAGCCGCTCCAAGCCGTCCGCTTTGGAAATTGGAAAGCCGTGCGCAACGGCCCCGGCCTCCCGCTCGAACTCTACGACCTCTCGAACGATCTCGGGGAAACGAAAAACCTCGCCGCCGCGAAACCCGATCTCGTTGCGAAAGCCGAGTCGCTGATGCAGGCCGCACACACCGACGACCCCAACTGGCCCCTCACCGGCCGCGCCACGCAGCGCGACGCCGACCGCAAGCAGAACGCAAAGAAGAAGTAGGTTATCGCTGTTTCCAGTGGGTCGAAGTCAGCCCGTCCGGAAGCCCCGTAGGGGCGAAAGTCGAGAGTCCAGGGCAACGCCCCACTGCCATTGAATTTAGGATTTCGGTCGCGCCGGTTCTGGCGGCTGGGCGGGTTTGCACACCGGAGGTGTGCCAGAAAGTAGCCGGGGGTTGAGCCGCAGCGGCGACACCCCCGGTCCCCTGGTTTTTGATCGAGCATCCTGAGGGGATGCCAGAAGGGTCCGCGGACCAGAGTTTCTGGCACCCGCTCCGGGGTGCATCGGAAAAACCATGATCACCGGAAGTTTCGTGCCTCAACCCCCGGCTACTTTCTGGCACGCCCTCCGGCGTGCAAGGCATCGCGGCAGCGGGAACTCACCGCTAATTCAATAACCGCTAATTCAATGGCAGTGGGGCAACGCCCTGGGACACGTCCCCAAAGCAAATCCAAGCCCTGAAAGGGCGAAACCCGGCGAGGGTGTCGCCCCTTCAGGGCGAAGACCTTTTTCCAACCCGATTCCCAGGGCGTTGCCCTGGGCTTTCCACTTTTCGCCCCTTTGGGGCGCCCATTCCTCGGCAGCTACCCACCGGACACGGCGAGGAATAAGGAAGTAGTTGGCGCCCGCAGCGTCCACTGTCCCCACGCGGCTCGCGCCCGCGCCCCCACCCGCGCCGCGCGCTACTCAGAAACCGCGCGCTGCGCGCCACAGCCGACTCACTCGCCGAGCGTCCCTCGTCGCGCGTCCCGCCCCAGCGCAAACGTTCTGGCCTTCGCGTGGGGCGAGCGTTTCCTCCCCGGGGCATGCCCTACCCTACCCTCCGTCTGGCCGCGTTGTTGTCAGCCGTCGTGTTCGTCCTGCCCGCGCCGGTCACGGCCGCCAACGCCTACCCGCCGGCCTTCGCCGACGCCCGCGCCGAAGTCTACAAGACCATCGGCGACACCAAGCTCTCCCTCTGGATTTTCGAGCCGCCCGCGACGGCCATCGCCCCGGGCGCGACGGCCGCGAAAACGAACCGCCCCGCGATCGTTTTCTTTTTCGGCGGCGGCTGGACCAGCGGCTCGCCCGCGCAATTTGAGCAACATTGCCGCTACCTCGCGTCGCGCGGCATCGTGGCGATCACCGCCGACTACCGCGTCGCCTCGCGCCAGCAGGCCAAGCCCACCCAGTGCGTGGCCGACGCCAAATCCGCGCTCCGCTGGGTGCGCGCCAACGCCGCCCGCCTCGGCCTCGATCCGAGGCGCATCGCGGCCGGCGGCGGCAGCGCCGGCGGCCACCTCGCGGCCGCCATCGCCACGCTCCCCGATTTCGACGAGCCCGCCGAGGATCGCAAAATCAGCTCCGTGCCCGACGCCCTCGTGCTCTTCAACCCCGCGCTCGTCCTCGCCGAACTGCCCGGCCTCGACCTCAAGGGCTTCGGCACCCAGGTCCCCGCCGAGCGCCTGGGCACCGAGCCGAAAAACCTCTCGCCCGCGCACCACGTGAAAAAAGGCGCGCCGCCCGCGATCATTTTTCACGGCCAGGCCGACACCACCGTGCCCTACGCGACCGCCGAGGCGTTCGACCGCGTGATGAAGGCGGCCGGCAACCGCTGCGAACTCGTCGGCTACCCGGGGCAGCAACACGGCTTCTTCAACCACGGCCGCGGCGACGGGAAAGCCTACAGGGACACCATCGCCCGCACCGACGCGTTCCTCGTCTCGCTCGGCTGGCTCGCCGCGCCCATGGCGTCGGCGAAGAAGTAGTTCCCCCGCTCAACCGCTCTTGCCGCATAGGCCCGCCGCAGGCCCGCCGTGTTGCCCTCGCGGCTGAACGCATACCACGCCTGCGTGCCCCGCACCCGTTCCGTCCAGCCGGAGCCTTGCCGCGCCCAGCGCCGCCGCCGCGCCTCGAAGCGGCGCTTCGTCGCGCCGAGCACGCGGGGGCGCAGGCCGGGCAGAAAACGGAAACCGCAAAATGGCACGCCTTCGCCCGTCGCCAGCAGCCGGCTCTTCGGCTCCGCGAGTTTCAGGCGGACCGCCGCCAGCTCGCGCACCACGATGCCGCGCAATTCCCACAGGCGCGCCTTGTCGTCGCCGAAGAGCAGGAAATCGTCCGTGTAACGCAGGTAGGCGCCGTGGCCCTCGCGCTCGGCGAGGGCATGGTCGAGCGCGTCGAGATGGAAGTTGCCCCAGAGCTGGCTCGTGAGATTGCCGATGGGCAGGCCGCGCGGGCGCTCGTTCGCCTCGAGCCAGTCGTCGCCGGGCAACAGCGGCGCGGGCAGCTCCGGCCCGGTGCGGAAGCTCGCGAGGATTTGCGCGACCACGCCGCGCAGCCGCGCACACGCGATCCATTTCGCGAGCCGCGCCGCGAGCAGGGCGTGGTCGATGTTGGGGAAAAATTTCGCCACATCGCATTTTAGGACGAAGCGAAAGCGGTTCGTGAGTTGCCGGCAGCACTCGCGCGCGGCGGTCGTGCCCTTGCCCACCTGACAGGAGAAACTGCGCGCGAGGAACCGCCGCTCCAGCACGGGCGCGAGGACGTTGCAGACGGCGTGGTGCAGCACGCGGTCGCGAAACGGCGCCGCCGCAATCATCCGGCGCTTCGGCTCGAAAATCTCAAACGTCCGATACGGCCCCGGCGCCCACGTCCCGCCCAGCAGTTCCTCCCGCAGCCGCGCCAGCTCGCTCTCGCGGCGCAGGGCCCACGCCTCGACGTCGGGCCGGCGCGATTTTCCGCGTCGGGCTTTCGCGGCGGCGAGGAAGAGATTGTCCCACGCGGCCACGCGTTCGAGCGTGCAGAGGTGTCGCGCGTGGCGTGGGTTCATGGTTTAGGTTTTCCGCCCCGAGTCTCGGATTTTGAAACGCGGAGGACGCGGGGGGCGCGGAGAAAAACACCGGCCAACCGCGCGCGCGTTTTCGTCTGGGCTCGGTCCTCTGCGCTCTCCGCGTCCTCCGCGTTTCAAATCCGATTGGGTTCTTTCCACCGGCCCCCGACTACACCGCAGATTTCGTGGAACGCGCGGATGGTCCCCTCCCGCCCGGTCTTTGTCCGTGTTCTCCGTGAAATCCGCGGTCAAAAACTCGTCCACTCCCTCCCATGCCCACCACCCCGCACCCTCCCCTCTACACCGCCCTTGTCGAGCTGACCGGCTGGTCGCTCGACCGCACCGCCGGGTTGCCGAAGAGCTGCCGCTTCACGTTTGGCCAGCGGCTCGACGGCCTCGCGCTCGATGCGCTCCAGCTCTGCATCCGCGCGCTCTACTCCGAGCGCCCGCGGAAGGCCGAGATTCTCCGCGAGCTGAATCTCGTGCTCGAGCAGATGCGCGCGCTGTGGCGGCTCGTGCATGAGCGGCGCTGGATTGCGCAGGGCCAGCTCCTCCACGTGATGGCGCGGCTCGACGAATGCGGGCGGATGACGGGCGGGTGGCTCAACAGCCTCGACGGGAAAAAGGCTGCGAAATAGGGCTGGGTCTCTGACCCGCCCTTCTGCGCCGCTGCATTTCCCCCATCGCGAGGGCGGGGTCGGCGACCCCGCCCTACAACCATCCCCCACAATGGCCGCCCCGACTTTCGGACGGGCTCCACCGAGCGGAGCCCGCTTACCGGCCGGGGCGGCCGCCGCGTCTTTTCCCCCTTTCGAGGGCACGGCGCGCACGGTTAGGTGACCGCTTGGCACGGGCCGGGCAGGCCGAAAGCCCACCCGGCATCTGGCAAAGACTCGGTGTCCGAATCCCGGCACCTTGGGCGAGGCAGCGCCCGCG
>JBEANZ010000637.1:0-2577 GCA_041165185.1 Verrucomicrobiota bacterium
ATTTTTCCAGACGAAAATCCGCCCGCTTCTCGTCGAGCACTGTTACAAGTGCCACAGCGCCGAGTCCGGCAAATCCAAGGGCGGCCTCCTGCTCGACACCCGCGACTCCCTCCGCAAAGGCGGCGGCACCGGCGCCGCCCTCATCCCCGGCGATCCGGATAAAAGCCTGCTCATCGAGGCCGTCCGCTACCGCAACGACGACCTCCAGATGCCGCCGCCCGACGAGGGCGGCAAACTCCCCGCCGAAAAAATCGCCGCGCTCGAGCAATGGGTCCGCCTCGGCGCGCCCGACCCGCGCACCGAGGCCGCGAAGCCCCGCGCCCTCGACATGGCCGCCGCGCGCAAGCACTGGGCGTTTCAGCCCGTGGCGAAACCCGCGCCGCCCGCCGTGAAAAGTTCCCGCTGGGTCGCCACGCCCGTCGACGCCTTTGTCCTCGCGAAGCTCGAGGCGAAAAACCTGAAGCCCTCGCCCGCGGCCGATCCGCGCACGCTGCTCCGCCGCGTCACCTACGATCTCACGGGGCTGCCGCCGACGCCGGACGAGATGGACGCGTTTCTCGCCGACCGCGCGCCCGACGCCTACGCCCGCGCCGTCGAGCGTCTGCTCGCCTCGCCGCGCTACGGCGAACGCTGGGGCCGCCACTGGCTCGACGTCGCGCGCTACGCCGACACGCAGGGCTACCTCGTCGGCAACGCCGAGCGCCGCTTCGCATTTTCCCACACCTACCGCGATTGGGTCATCGCCGCCTTCAACGCCGACAAACCCTTCGACCGCTTCGTCACCGAGCAGCTCGCCGGTGATCGGCTCGCGACGGACGGCGACAAATCTCCGCTCGCCGCGCTTGGCTTCCTCACGCTCGGCCGCCGTTTTCTCGGCAACCAAAACGACATCATCGACGACCGCATCGACGTGACGACGCGCGGCCTGATGGGCCTGACCGTCACCTGCGCCCGCTGCCACGATCACAAATTCGATCCGATTCCGACGGCTGATTATTACTCGCTCCACGGCGTGTTCGCCTCGACCGACGAGCCGAAGGAAAAACCGCTGCTCGCCCCGCTCGTCGAGACGCCCGCCTACCGCGCCTTCCTCGCCAAGCAGGCCGAGATCGAAGCGAAAATCACCGCGCGCGAACACAGCGAGGTGGAGACCTTCCGCAGCACCGCCCGCGAAAAAACCGGCGCCTACCTCCTCGGCGCGCACGACGCCGCGCAACTCCCTGCCGATGCCAAACTCGACCAGTTCGTCGGCCCGCGAAAAATCAACCTCGAGATTCTGAAGCGCTGGCAGACGACGCTCGCCGCCCGCGCCAAGGAGCCCGATCCGGTGCTCGCGCCGTGGTTCGCGTTCGCCGCACTGCCGGAAAAGGAATTCGCGGAGCAGGCCGCTGCGTTGGTCGCGGGCTGGAAAGAAAACGCCGCCGCCGCGTCGCCGCTCCACCCGCTTGTCGCCGCCGCGTTTGCGACCGCGCCGGCGTCACTGAAGGACGCTGCCGCGAGCTACGACGCGGTTTTCTCCCGCGTCGAAAAAGCCTGGCAGGCCGTGCTCGCGAAGACCGAGAAGGCGAAATCGCCCGCGCCCACCGCGCTCGCAGAGGCCGCCGACGAATCGCTCCGCCAGTGGCTCCACGCCGACGGCGCACCGCCGAACCTGCGCTTCGACGCCGCCGCGACAATTCTCCGCCGCCAACTCAACGACAAGACCTCCGACCTGAAGCGCGAAATCGAGGCGCTAAACTGGACCGAGCCCGGCGCGCCGCTGCGCGCGATGGCGCTCGCCGACAAACCCCGCGCGCACGACTCGCCGATCTTCACGCGGGGCAATCCCGCCAACAAAGGCCCCGAGGTGCCGCGCCGTTTTCTCGAAGTGCTCGCGGGCGAATCGCGCGTGCCGTTCACCGACGGCAGCGGCCGACTCGAACTCGCGCGCGCCATCGCGAGCCCGGCGAATCCGCTCACCGCGCGCGTCTTCGTGAATCGCGTGTGGGGCTGGCATTTCGGCGCGCCGCTCGTGCGCACCACGAGCGACTTCGGTGTGCGCACCGAGTCGCCGGTGCAACGCGACCTGCTCGACTGGCTCGCCGCGAGTTTCGTCGAGGGCGGTTGGTCCGTGAAAAATCTCCACCGCGCCATCGTGCTCTCCAGCACCTATCGTCAGTCGAGCGACACGCGCCCCGAACTCGCGACGCTCGACCCCGACAACGATCTGCTGCACCGCGCGCACCGCCGCCGCCTCGAATTCGAGGCGCTGCGCGACACGCTGCTCGCCGCGTCGGGCACGCTCGACCCCGCCGTCGGCGGCTTCTCCGTCGACCTCACGACGGAGCCGTTTGCGCGGCGGCGCACGGTTTACGGTTTCATCGACCGCCAGAATTTGCCGGGGATGTTTCGCGTGTTCGACTACCCGAACCCCGACGCGAGCAGCCCGCAGCGTTTCGCGACGACGGTGCCGCAGCAGGCGCTGTTTATGATGAACAGCCCGTTTGCGGTGGAGCAAGCGCGGGCGCTGGCGGCCAAAACCGGTTCCGCGCCCGGGCCGTCAGATCGGGTGCGATTGCTGTATCGGGTGGCGCTGGC
>JBEANZ010000638.1:0-3992 GCA_041165185.1 Verrucomicrobiota bacterium
CGCGGGCGCTGCCTCGCCCAAGGTGCCGGGATTCGGACACCGAGTCTTTGCCAGATGCCGGGTGGGCTTTCGGCCTGCCCGGCCCGTGCCAAGCGGTCACCTAACCGTGCGCGCCGTGCCCCTGCGAAGGGGAAAAGACGCGGCGGCCGCCCCGGCCGGTAAGCGGGCTCCGCTCGGTGGAGCCCGTCCGAAAGTCGGGGCGGCCATTTTGGGGGATGGTTGTAGGGCGGGGTCGCCGACCCCGCCGTCGCGATGGGGGAAATGGAGCGGCGCAGAAGGGCGGGTCAGAGACTCTGCCCTAATTTGCCCGCGTCGCGCGGATTTTCGCACGCGGTCCTTGCGTTACCCGGGGGCGTTTGTTGCGTCTTCCGGCCGATGTCATTGCCCAATCTACTCACCCTCTCGCGCGTGCCGTTGATGTTCGCCGTCGTGGGCCTGATGTATGCCGACTACGACTGGGCGGCGACGGCCGCGTTCTGGTTGTTTATCATCGCGGCGCTCACCGACTGGCTCGATGGGATGCTGGCGCGCGCGCGCAACGAGGTGTCGGCGTTCGGCCGGTTCATGGACGCCGTGATCGACAAGGTGCTCGTGCTTGGCCTGATGATCGCGTTGGTGAGCAATCCGAATAATTTCTTCAGTTACGACGTGCCGGCGATGTTGCTGCTGCTGTGCATCCTGAGCCGCGAGTTTGCGGTGTCCGGGCTGCGCATGGCGGTCGCGGTGAAGGGGCTCGTGGTCGAGGCCGACGCCGGCGGAAAACTGAAAACCTTCGTGCAACTCAACTCCATCGGCTGGCTCATGGGCGCGCGGATGCTCGCGGCCGAACACGGCGGCTCGTTCGGTGGCGACGACCGCGGGTGGGTGCTCGGCGTGCGCGGGCTCGGGGTCGGGCTGTTCGTATTGTCGGCGGTGCTGACGGTCACCTCCGGCATCAGCTATTTTCGCCGGCACGGGCGCGTGTTGTTCGAGTAATTTTTTTCCGCGATGCGCCTCGAGCAGCCGACGTGGACGCGCGGGTGGCCGACGCCCCTCGTCGTCGCGCTCGCCACGCTCGGCCCGATCGGGCGACGGCTGCCGGCGCCGGGCACGTGGGGATCGGCGGCGGGGCTGCTGTGGGTGGCGGGGGCGTTTTGGTGGCCGCAGCTCGGGCTCGGCTGCACGCTCGCGCTCGTGCTCGCGAGCGCCTACGCGGCGGTGGCGATTTGCGGCGAGGCCGAACTCCGCCTCGGCAAAAGCGATCCGGGCGAGGTGATCCTCGATGAGTTTGTCGCGATGCCGCTGTGTTTTCTCGGCGTGCCGTTGGCGAACGGGCCGCTGCCGGCATGGGGCGTGTGGCTGGCGGGGTTCGCGGTGTTTCGGTTTTTCGACATCGCGAAACCCCTCGGCATCCGGCGGCTTCAGGCGCTGCCCGGCGGCTGGGGCGTGGTCGTCGACGATCTGGCGGCGGCGGTGGCGACGGCGGGGACGTTGCACGCGGCGCTCGCGGTGGGGCGTGCGGTCGCGGCGCGTTAAGCCGGGACAATTCAGCCCAGGGCCCAGAGCTCAGAGCAAAACCAGACGGTGAACTCCATCGGGCGACTTTCCAACGCGAGCCCGCCCTCCGTGGCTCGGGCTCTCAGCTCTAGACTCTCAGCTGCCTGAGTCCGGCTAAGGGAGAATTTTCAGGTTCTCGACGGGCATCTTCACGAGGAGGCCCTGCTGGAGGACGTCAACGGAAAGGACGATGCCCTGCGGGTTCGTCGGATCATCGACGAGGCCTTCGAGGCCGGCGAGCGGACCGCCGATGACTTTCACGCGGCGGCCCTTGGTCATGAGCGGCATCACGCTCAGCTCGAACCCGGAGGCGACGATGGCCTTCACGTCGGCGAGCTGCCGGAGAAATTTCTCCTCGTCGAGGACGTGGATCGCGCGGGCGAGCAGGTCCTGCTGGTAGATGCGGGCCTTCAGCTCGACCGGGATTTTCGCGAACACGTAGCCGGGGAAGAGCGGCTTGGTGAATTTCTTCGTCTGCGTGCCGTAGCGGCGGACGCTTTGGACGAGGGCGAGGTAGTGCTCGAATTTTTCCGCGCCCATGAGCGCGGCGAATTTTTTCTCGCAGCGCGGCTTCGTGTGGCAAACCAGCCAGTAGTGGTCGCTCATCCGGTCAGCGTTGGAGGAGGAAGCGCACGGCGGCGTGGTAGCCTTCAAGGCCGAGGCCGGTGATGACGGCGAGGCAGGCGGGGGCGGTCAGCGACGTGCGGCGAAATTCCTCGCGCTTGTAGATGTTGGAGATGTGGACCTCGACGGTCGGCAGGTGCGCGCCGAGCAGGGCGTCGCGCAGGGCGACGCTCGTGTGCGTGAGCGCGGCGCCGTTGATCACGAGGCCGTCGAATTTCGCCTCGGCGAGCGCGCCGACCTTGTCGATGAGCGCGCCCTCGTGGTTGGACTGGAAAAACTCGAGCTGCGCGCGCGCGCCGAACTCCGCCCGCAGCGCCGCCTCGAGGTCGGCGAGCGTGGCGCGGCCGTAGATCTCGGGCTCGCGCTTGCCGAGGCGGTCGAGGTTGGGGCCGTTGAGGATGGCGATTTTTTTCATCGATCAGAGCGGATTGTCCGTCGCGATGAACTCCCACGGCAACCCAAACTTTCCCGCCAGCTCCGCGGCGAGCGCGCGCACGGCGTGGACCTCGGTCGCGTAGTGGCCGCAGAGGTAGAGGTTGAGTTTCTCCTCTTGCGCGCGGTTGAAAAACTCCTCGCGCAGCTCGCCGGTGACGAGCGTATCGACGCCGGCCTCCGCGAGCGCGGGGATGGCGCTGTTGCCCGCGCCGCTGCAAAACGCGATGCGCCTCGGCGCGGCCGAGCCGCACTCGATCGCGATGACGCGCGGGTAGAGCGACTCGAGTTTCGCGCGGAGCTTCACGCGCGGGAGCCGCGAGCGCGCCACGCAACCGATGGCCTCGCCGTCGCGCACGAGGAACGGGGCGTCGCGGCGCAGGCCGAGCTGGCGGGCGAGGAGGGCGTTGTTGCCCAGCTCGGGATGGGCGTCGAGCGGGAGGTGGTTAGAGTAGAGCGCGCAGTTGGCGTGCACGAGCGTGGCGACGCGCTCGTAAAAGGGGCCCGTGAGCGGGCGCGGCATGTCCCAATACATCCCGTGGTGCACGATGAGGAAATCCACGCCGGCCGCGGCGGCGCGCGCGAAGGGCACGAGGCCGGCGTCGACGGCGGCGCCGATTTTGGTGACGCGGCCGTCGTTGGCGACCTGAAGGCCGTTGAAAGCGCCGGGGGCGTCCTTGAACGCCGCGCGGCGTGTGCGCCGATCGCAATAGGCGACGAGTTTTTCGAGTTGGGTCATGGGGCGGGGCCGAGACGGCAGGAATGGGCGCTAAAGCCCGCGCCGAAACTCACGAGCCAAAAATCGCCGGCGGCGCGCGGCGGCGGATTCTTCAGCGTTTCCTCGAGGGCGAAGAGCACGGAGGGGCTGCTCATGTTGCCGTGGTCGCGCAGGATTTTCTCGGCGGTGGCGAGGGCGTGCGGCGCGACGACGGGCGCGAGCGCGGCGAGCACATCGCGACCGCCGCCGTGCGAGACGACGGCGGCCACGGGGCGCGGGCCGCGCGCCTGCCAGAGCGTGGCGACCGCGTCGGCGGCGAGCGCGGGGACGGAGGCGTCGAGGAGGTTGCGGAGTTTGCCGTCGCGTTGCTCGAAACGGATCTTGTCGCGGTCGGCGGGGCGGTGGAGCGAGCGGAAGTCAAGCGCCCGCAGCCCGCTCGCGCTGGGCGTCGCGCGCCAGACGCTTGCCGCCGCGCCGTCGGCGAAGAGGCACGCGCTCACGAGCACGCCGGGATCGTCGTCGAGGTAGAAGGCGGCGGAGCACAGCTCGACGGCGACGCAGGCGACCGTGGCGTCGGGGTGCGCGGCGAGCACGTGGCTCGCGGCGCGCAGCGCGGGGATTGCCGCGCCACAGCCGAGGCCGACGAGATCGTGGAGGAGGGCATCGGTGCGGAGGCCGAGTT
>JBEANZ010000639.1:0-3007 GCA_041165185.1 Verrucomicrobiota bacterium
TGGGACGGTGTCATGGCCTAACGTTGGAAAGTTTTTCCGCGGTTGTCCCGCCAAATCGGTCTGCACCCCGCCCAGTCAATCACTTAGCCCACTCGGAGAATTGGCGGTGGCGCCGCATGCGCCCGCCCGCATCCGCACGCTCGCACTCGCGCGCCGCGCACCCGTGCGCCCCGCGCGAACTTTTTCCCATCAACGCTGTTGCCCCGTCCCGCGCGATCACCTTTCGTCCGCGCCATGCGCCGCCTCCGCGTCACCCCGGTCCCCGCCCTCGCGGCGCTGGTGTTGCTCGCGTTTTCCGGCTGCGGCTACGTCCACGTCGGACGCCTGCCCGCGCCGGTGACGACCGTCGTCGGCGACGAGAAACTCCTCCGCGAAAATTCCGAGCTGCGCTCCGAGAAAAAGCTCCTCCAACAGGAACTCGCCCTCACCCGCGCGCAGGGCGACGCCCTCCGCTTCGCCCTCGAAAACCGCGCCGCCGACGGCGACACCTCGCGCCGCCTCACCGAGAAACTCACCGAGACCAGCCGCGAGCTTGCCGCCCTCCGCGCCAGCCACGCCAAGCTCCAGGCCGAGTTCGCCGCCGGCCCCGCCGCCACCGCCGCGGAGCTCGCCGCCCTCCGCGCCAAGCTCGGCACCACCGAGCAGCAGCTCGCCTCCTCCCTCCGCAACTACACCGACCTCCAGTCCGAAATCACCCGCCTTCGCACCGCCGTCGACGAGAAGCGCGCCGAAAACGCCGTCCTCGCCGAGCAGGTGAAAACCGTCACCGCGCAGAGCGCCGAGGCCCAGGCCGCGCTCGCCCAGCTCAACCTCGACCTCCTCTCGCAGAAAGACGCCCGCGCCCGCGCCGAGCAGGACACCGTCACCCTCCGCACCCAGCTCCAGGAAGCCAACGGCAAGATCACCGTCCTCGCCCAGCAACGCACCGCCCCCGCCCCCGGCGCGACCGGCCTCGCCGCCGGCCCCACCGAAAGCGGCGATGCCCGCACCCAACTCGACGCCCTGCGCAAGAAAGTCTGGGCCCTCGAAGCCGAGCGCGCCCAACTTCAGCAGCAACTCGGCGAAAACCCCTCCGCGCCCGGCGCGAAAAAACCCGGCGACCCCGCCCCCTCCGCGCCCAACGCGAAGGAGATCCAGGAGGAAAACGCCGCCCTCGTCGCCGCCAACACCGACCTCGCCAACGCCCGCTCCGCCCTCGAAACCGATCTCGCCCGCGCCCGCGCGAACGTCACCTCCCTCACCGAGGAAAACGCCCGCCTCAAGGCCCGCCTCCCCTCGCCCGCGCCTCAAGCCGGCCGCACGCCCGGCGGCGGCGTGACCGCGACGTTCATCACGAGCACGGGCACCGGCGCAGGCACCGCGCCCGCCGGCGCGCCCCCGCCCGCCGGCCGCACGCACGTCGTCGCCGCCGGCGACACCCTCTCGAAAATTTCGACGCTCTACTACGGGTCGCCCGCGCGCTGGCAGGAAATCCTCCACGCCAACCGCGACGTCCTCGGCGAGGACAACAACCTCGTCATCGGCCGCACCCTGCGCATCCCGCAATAAGCGTCGTCGTCGCGCGGACGCGCGGTTCGAGGTAGGGCAGGGTCTGCGACCCGCCCCAAGAGCACCACACGCCGCGTGAAAACCGGCCGCAAACCCCGCCCCATCCCCGACACCGCCCCTCCCGTTTCTCACGCCTCGCGCGCTTTTTTGCGGCCAACGCCGGATTCCCGCTCCACCGTCCCTCCCCGTGAGCACCCCCTCGTCCCCCGGCTCCCGTTTCCGCGCCGCGCTGGCCGCCGAGCGCCCGCTCCAAATCGCCGGCGCCCTCAACCCCTACGCCGCGCTCCTCGCCCAACGCGCGGGCTTCCGCGTCCTCTACCTCTCCGGCGCCGGCGTCGCCAACCACTCGCTCGGCATCCCCGACACCGGCGACACCACGCTCGCCGATGTCCTCATCGACGCCCGCCGCATCGCGCAACGCGTCCCACTCCCGCTGCTCGTGGACCTCGACACCGGCTGGGACGACCCCGCCCGCGCCGTCCGCGAACTCGCCGCCGCCGGTGTCGCCGCCGTCCACCTCGAAGATCAAATCCCCGCCAAACTCTGCGGCCACCTCCCCGGCAAACAACTCGTCGCGACCGACGTGATGTGCGCGCGCCTCCGCGCCGCCCTCGCCGGCAAACCCGATCCGGCGTTCGTCGTCATGGCCCGCACCGACGCCACCGCCGTCGAAGGCCTCGACGCCGCCATCGCCCGCGCGCAAGCCTACATCGCCGCCGGCGCCGACATGATTTTCGCCGAAGCGCTCCGCACGCTCGACGACTACCGGAAATTCACCGCCGCCCTGAGTGGCGTCCCCGTCCTCGCAAACCTCACCGAGTTCGGCCAGACGCCCTACTTCACGATCGACGAACTCCGCACCGCCGGCATCGCGATGGCGCTCTACCCCCTCAGCGCGAGCCGCGCCGCCGCCGCCGCCTCGATCGAGGTTTACTCCGCCATCCGCCAAGACGGCACGCAGCGCTCCGTCGTCGAAGGAATGCAAACCCGCGCCGACCTCTACGACACGCTCGGCTACGAGACGAAGAAGTAGATGTAACCACGGATTTCACTGATTAACGCGGATGAGCAAAACCGACTATCCCTGCGTTTGCTGTGGCCACTGCACGCTGTCCGATTCGGCAGGCTCCTACCAGATTTGCCCTGTTTGTTTTTGGGAAGATGACACAACTCAACTCGCGTTCCCAAATCTAGCGGGCGGTGCCAATCGCGTCAGCCTCATCGAGGCGCAACAGCGTTTGCTGACCCACGGAGCCAGTGACCTTGCGATGAAAGTTCACGTTCGGCATCCTACTGGAGACGAACCGAAAGACCTAAATTGGGTGCCTTATGATTCTTCAAGGCACCGCGGGTTGGACTGGTTTTCAAAAACCGATCGCTCGACTTGGGACGATTTGAAAGGCGACCACCCCAAACCATATTATTGGCGCACCTGATGATTTCTTCATCCGCGTGCATT
>JBEANZ010000640.1:0-4920 GCA_041165185.1 Verrucomicrobiota bacterium
CGGCGCCGATCGGTTGAGCTGTGCGGCCTCGCGTGTGCGGCTCGCGCGCGAGCCGGGAAAACCCGTTGCCACGCCGCCGGGGCCGCGCCAAATCAGGCGCGATATGCCCACACCCGCCGCCGCCGCCGCCCCGCTGGACCGTCTCTCCGTGCCCGATGCCGGAGGGCATTTTGGGCGCTACGGCGGCGTATTTGTCCCGGAGACGCTGATGACCGCGCTGCAGGAACTTGGCGCCGCCTACGAGGTGGCGCGCGCGGATCCGGCGTTCCAATCGGAACTGCGCGGGCACCTGAAGACCTTTGCCGGCCGGCCGACCGAACTCTACTTTGCCGAGCGCCTGACCGCGCACTGCGGCGGCGCGAAAATCTACCTCAAACGCGAGGACCTGCTCCACACCGGCGCGCACAAGATTAACAACGCCCTCGGCCAGGCGCTGCTCGCGAAACGCATGGGCAAGCAGCGCGTGATTGCCGAGACAGGGGCGGGCCAGCACGGCGTTGCCACGGCCGCCGTGTGCGCGAAGTTCGGGTTCGACTGCACCGTTTACATGGGCGCGGTCGACATGGAGCGGCAGGCGCTGAACGTGTTTCGCATGCGCCTGATGGGCGCCAAGGTCGTGGGCGTCGAGGCCGGCCAGAAAACCCTGAAGGAGGCGATTAACGAGGCGATGCGCGACTGGGTCACCAACGTCCGCGGCACGCACTACATCCTCGGCTCCGCGCTCGGCGCGCACCCGTATCCGATGATGGTCCGGGATTTCCACCGCGTGATCGGGCAGGAGACGAAGGCGCAAATCTTCGCCGCCGAGGGCCGCCTCCCGGATGAGATGATCGCGTGTGTCGGCGGCGGCTCGAACGCGATCGGATTTTTCTTTGAGTTCCTCGAGGAGGAAAACGTGCGGCTCGTCGGCGTCGAAGCCGGCGGACGCGGCATCGCGCGCGGCGACCACGCGGCGCGCTTCGAGGGCGGGAAACTTGGCGTCCTCCAGGGCTGCCAGACCTACATCCTCCAAGACGCCGACGGGCAAATCGAACTGACGCACTCGGTGAGCGCGGGCCTCGACTACGCGGCCATCGGGCCGGAGCACGCGTTTTACCGCGACCGCCGTCGCATCGACTACGCCTATGCGTGCGACGACGAGGTGATGACGGCGTTTCAACTCTGCTCGCGATTGGAGGGCATCATCCCGGCGCTCGAGAGCACGCACGCGCTAGTCCACGGCCTGAAGCGCGCGAAGGCGATGCGACGCGACGAAATCCTGATCATCAATCTCTCCGGCCGCGGCGACAAAGATGTGAACCAGGTGGCGAAGATTCTTGGCGTGAAGCTCTGAGCCGCAAAATCCCAAACGCCAAACGGCCAAACGCCAAAGAAATCTCAATGGAGGCGAAGCCACGGGATCTTGAAGAGCGGACCGCGGTGTTCGCGGCGGCGGTGCGGGCGTTCGTGCGCGGCCTGCCCCGGACGATTTCGAATATCGAGGACGTGAAACAGCTGGTGCGAGCGTCGGGTTCGGTCGCGGCCAATTGCATCGAGGGCAACGAATCTCTGGGCGACAGGGATCGTGTGATGAAATTCCGCACGTGCCGCAAAGAAGCGAAAGAGTGTCAGCTGTGGCTTCGGCTCCTCGACGCCGGTGAATCCTCTCCCAGGAGGGACGAACTCCGGCAGGAGGCGCTTGAGTTGAAGCTTATTTTCTCCGCCATCGTGAAAAAGCTCGAATGAGATTTTCGTCCTTGGGATTTATTTGGCCTTTGGACGTTTGGCGTTTGAGATTTCGCCCATGAAAAGCATGACCGGCTACGGCCGCGCGACGGCGGAGCTCTCCGGGTTTTCCCTGACGGTGCAGGTCAACTCCGTGAATCGGAAGACCCTTGATCTCACTATGAAACTGCCGGAGGCGTGGGACGGCCTAGAGCCGCTCGTCGGCGAACTGGTGCGGAAACATGCGTCACGGGGAAAGGTCCATGTCGACATCGAGCTGACCGGCGCAAAATCCGCGGCGCAGGCGACGTGGGACGAGGCTGCGGCCGCAGACGCGCTCGACCGGCTGGCGGCGTTTGCGGCGAGGAAGGGCGTGGCGTTTCACCCCACGCCGGAGCTGCTCTGGCAGGTCGCCAACTCGCAACGGCGCGAGAGCGAGATTCCGGCGGCGGAGGCGGCGCAGCCGGTGTTGACCGCAACGCTGACGCTGGCGTTGCGCGCGTTCGCGGCGATGCGCGCGAAGGAGGGCGAGTCGCTGATGGTGGACTTCATCAAGCGCGGCGAGCTGCTGCACCGGCAGGTCGAGGCCATCGCCGCGCGGGCGCAGCAAGTGCCGGCCAACTACCGCGAGCAGCTGCTGAAACGCCTGCGCGACGCCGGCCTCGAACTCGATCTCAGTGACGAGCGTGTGCTGCGCGAGATCGCGCTCTTCGCGGATCGGTGCGATGTGACGGAGGAGATCACGCGGCTGCGCAGCCACTTCGAGCAGTTCTCGGGCCTGCTGAAATCCGACGGCGAAATCGGGCGGAAGGCGGAGTTCATCCTCCAGGAAATCGGCCGCGAGGTGAACACGATCGGCAGCAAGGCCAACGACCTGACCATCGCACGCGCCGTGATCGAGTTGAAGAACGAGCTCGAGCGCATCCGCGAACAGATCGCGAATGTGGAGTAGCGCCCGTTCTCGATGGGTGGTTGCCGGTCGAGGCCGCGCGCTATTTCGGCGCGCGCAACGAGAGCAGCAGGTAGAGAATCACGCCGACGCAGATGCCGGAGTCGGCGACGTTGAAGGTGGGGTAGACGTAGTTGCCGAAGTGGAAATCGAGGAAGTCGGTGACGTGGCCGTCGCCGTGGCGGAGGCGGTCGACAAAGTTGCCGGCGATGCCGCCGCAGAGGAGGCCGAAGCAGAGCTGCGTGGCGCGGTCGCGGAGGCCAAGGGCGCGACGCCAGAAAAAAATCGCGGCGAGCGTGCCGCCCGCGAGGATGGCGAGCAGCGTGCCGCGGCCGGAAAACATGCTCCACGCGGCGCCGGTGTTGCCGACATGGATAAGATAGAAGAATCCCCGGATGACCGTGTGGTCGTGCGCGCCGTCGTGGACATGGGCCTGCCCGACATAGGGCAGCCATCCGGCGATCCACACCTTGGAGGCCTGATCGAGGGCGAAGATCGCGAGCGCCAGACCGAGGAGGAGTCGGTAGGCGAGCAGGCGCGCAGTCCTCGATGGTCGGACTGCGGGTTTTCCGTCGGCCGCCGCGGATGGCACTGCGGCGGGCGGGGGCGAGCCGGCGTCCATGACTTCAGCGGTCGGGAATCAAGCGTCCGAAACGGAAAATAGGATCAGTCGTCGCCGCCGCCGCCGTCGTCCTCGGGGATCTTGCCGCCTTCCTCGCCGCCCTCGCCGAAGAGGCCGGCCTGGGTGCGGGAGCGGTGGCGGTTGCGCTCAAGATCCTTTTGCGCCTCGGCGGAGTAGCGGGTGAAGGGCACGGCGAGGAGGCGTTCGCGGGCGATGGGTTTCTGCGTGATTTCGCAAACACCATAGGTGCCGTTTTTGACGCGCTTGATGGCGGCCTCGATTTCGGAGAGCGCCTCCTGTTCGTTGGCCACCATGCTGAGCGCGAAGTCGCGATCAAAGGTATCGGTCCCGGCATCGGCCATGTGCTGGCCGTAGGCGGAGAGATCGCCGGCGTCGTCCTTCGAGGAGCGCTTGAGCGTCTCTTCGGAATGCAGGTCGATCTGGCCGGTGAGGTGGTTGCGGAGCTCGATCAGGAGGCGGTAGTAGCGGAGGTGCTTTTCGTCGATCTTGCTCTCATCGTCCAGCTCGCGGGGTTTGGATTTCTTCGGGTTGAAACCGAGGATGTCGGCAAGGGAGGCGGCCTTAATATGGTTGGGCTTCGCGGGTTTTTCGAGCGCGGCGGCGAGTTTGGCCGCGCCAGGTTTGGCCGTCTTCGCATTGAAGGGGACGTTCGTCTTGCTCGTGACGGTCTTCGCGATGGCGCGGACCTCGTCGAGGCTGAAGGCGATGGGCTTGGCGGGACCCTTGCGCTTCAGGATGCTGTTGCGCAGGGCGGATTTTTTCGAGGGCTTTTCCATGGTGGAAGATTTCTTGGCGGGCGCGGGCTTGGGCGGCGTAGCAGCCGGCTTGCCCTTCGTCGGCGCGGGGGCGGATTTTTTCGGCGCGGGCTTGGCGGCCGGTTTGGCGGCGGGTTTCCTGGCCTGGGTCTTGGTTTTCTTAGGCATGGGGGTTTGGGGAAAACGAGGCTACGGGCGGAGGGCGGCAACGCAACGCGGACATACGTCGCCGTGCGGCGTGTTGGCCAACGCCGGCACGTGGCGCCAGCAGCGCGGGCAGCGTGTCAGGCAGCGCGCGGCGCAGGACTGGACGGCGGCGACGGGCGCAGGGGCGGCGCCGGCTTCGAGCCGGACTTCCGACACGATGAAAATTTCCGCGAGGGCCGCGGCGTGCTTGGTCAGCGTGGCAAACGCGGCGTCGGCCGGCGCGCCGCTGATCGTGATGGCGGCGTCGAGGGATTTGCCGAGCTGGCCGGCGGCGCGGAGTGGCTCGATGGCCTCGGTGACCTGTGCGCGCACGCGGAGCAGCGCCGCAAACTCGGCCTCGACTTCCGCACTCGTCCACTCGGCGGGCGCGACGGGCCAGTCCTGCAAGTGAATCGAGTCGGCGGAGAATTCCGTGCGCGTCGTCGCGTAGGCCCACGCCTCGTCGGCGGTGAACGGGATGAACGGCGCGAGCAGCCGCGCGAGCGCGCCGAAGATGTGGTGGATCGCGGTCTGCGAGGAGCGGCGCAGCGGGTTGTCCGTGCCGAGCGTGTAGAGGCGATCCTTTAGGATGTCGTGGTAGGTCGCGGAGAGCGTGACCGAGCAGAACTGGTTGCAGAGCTGATAAACGCGGTGGAATTCGAACGCCTCGCAGGCGCGCGAAC
>JBEANZ010000641.1:0-3604 GCA_041165185.1 Verrucomicrobiota bacterium
GACGCGAAGCACGCGGAGACCGCAGAGTAGAACAATCGCCCCTTCCCGCGCCGAGCATCCGCGCCAAGCGGATGATCGACTCGAACACTCGTTCGGCTCCCTCTCCCTCGCTCCCCCTCTCTCCGTCTCCCCCGCTCTCCGCTCCGCGTCCTCCGCGCACTCCGCGTTTCCCCTGCTGAAGTCTGGATCAAACCCACCGCGCACAAACTCAAACCACGAGGCGAGACGCCTCGTCCACGACTCGCTCCGCGCCTCTTTCCGCGCCTCGCCGCTTCCTCCTTGCGAACCCGTTTCCCCAACCGCGCCAAACCCTCCGCCACTCGCACCTTACCCGCGAAAATTTTTCGGAAACAGCGCCACGTTTTCAAAGTGCACGATCTGCGGCTCGCCAATCGCCCTGACCGCGCCGCCCGCGCCCGATGTTTCCGTCGCGGTTCGCGGCGACGTCGGAAAGACCACCTCGACCACATCGAGCCGAAACGTCCGTGGCTTCACGCGCAGGCCCGCGAGGTAGGCGGCTGCCGTGCGCAGCAGCACACGTTTTTTGCGCGCATCGACGGCGTAGAGCCCGGGGACGAGCGCATCGGCCGCGCGCGTTTTCACCTCGACGAACACCAGCGTCTCGCCGTCGCGGCACACCAGGTCGAGTTCGTCGCGGCGGTCGCGCGGCCGGCGCCAGTTGCGCGCCACGATCGTGAAACCGCGCTCGCGGCGCAGCCACGCGGCGGCGAGTTTTTCACCGCGCGCGCCGGCGCTCGCGGGCGCGAGACCGAGGAGTTGGCGCAGGCGGGCAAACATGGCGTGGGGCGGTGGGCGCCATCGCGCGACGGAGCGGCGGCGGCGTGAATTCTCATTGCGAGTTCCCCTCGCCACTGGCAATTCCCGATTCCCCGAATCCTCGGTTTCTCCCATGGCCACTTCCAACCTCGCCGGCACGCTCCGCCGCTCGCTGCTCATCAAGGTCATCTCCAAGCCCGCGCTGACCAAGGAAGACGTGAGCTCCGTGATCGAGCTCACCGCGTCGAAAGTCGTCGAGGCGCTGCAGGCGCAGTCGATGACGTTCTACCTGGTCGAGGGCAACGAGATCGCGTTCAAGCAGGTTTACTATTCGCCCACGCTGTGGGGCACGGACAAGGAGAAGGAAAAGAAATTTCAGGAGACCGCCGCCAAGCTCCTCGCCCTGCGCATCCCGATCGGCAAGGGCATCGTCGGCAAGGTCATCGAGTCCGGCGAACCGATCTTTTTCCGCAACACCGAGACGCAGGCGCCGTTCATGTCGTCGATGACGCAGAACACCGGCTTCGACGTGCGCTCGATGCTCACCGTCCCGCTCAAGACGACCATCCCGCTTGGCGCGATCCAGGTGCTCAACAAGGAACTCTCCGCCGGCACCGAGGGCGAGTTCACCGAGGCCGACCTCAACCTGCTCAAGGAGGTCGCGGAATACTCCTCCGCGATGATCCACCGCATGGTCGATCCGAAGTTCGTGCCGAACCCGGACGACACCGCGCGCTTCGTCTCCAAGCTCACCGAGCACCCGCTCGTCACGAAGATGGAGGAGATCGAGTTTGACGACAAACTCATCGAGGTCACCGGCGACGCGATCATCCGCCGCGAGGGCATTTTTCCGCACAAGCGCACGAGCCCCAACTCCGTCGCCGTGCTCATGACCAACCCGCTCGACTACGGGAAACGCGAGGCGTTTTCGCAGGCCACCGAGCTCAGCATCGAGGACGTGAGCGTGGTCTCGGCCACGTTTTTTGAGACCCTGCTCAAGAAGTTTTTCAAGGAGGCCAAGTCCGCCAGCAACACGGGCGACGTCGACATCACCTCGGTCGCCGACGTGATCCAAAACGCCTACTCCACCGACGCCGGCGCCGCCGAAATCAGCGCCAAGGATCTCGAAAACGAGGACTCCGCCCCGATCGTCCAGCTCACCAACCGCATCATCGAGGATGCCTACGTCTGCGGCGCCTCCGACATCCACATCGAGCCGATGGAAAAGGAGCTGCTCGTGCGCTACCGCATCGACGGCCTCTGTCAGGAGAAACTCCGTCTCCCGAAGGCCGTCGCCAACTCCATGGTCACGCGCCTCAAGATCATGTGCAACCTGGACATCTCCGAGCGTCGGTTGCCGCAGGACGGCCGCATCGTGTTCGCCAAATACACGAAGAAAAACATGAACATCGATCTGCGCGTCGCCACCGGGCCGATGAAGGACGGCGAGAAGGTGGTCATGCGTATCCTCGACAAATCCAAGTCCACGCTGCCGCTGCCCGCGCTCGGTTTCTCCGACGAAAATCTCGCCAAGTATCGCGAGTGCATCCGCCAGCCCTACGGCATGATTCTGCACTGCGGCCCGACCGGCTCCGGCAAGTCGATGACGCTTTACTCCGCCCTCGGCGAGGTGAACACCCCCGACGTCAACATCCAGACCGCCGAGGACCCCATCGAATACACGCTCGCCGGCGTGAACCAAATGCAGATGAGCCGCGCCATCGGCCTCACCTTCGAGCGCGCGCTGCGTTGTTACCTCCGCATGGATCCCGACATCATCCTCGTCGGCGAAATCCGCGACAAGGAGACCGCGCAGATCGCCGTCGAAGCCGCACTCACGGGCCACTTGCTCGTCTCCACGCTGCACACAAACGACGCGCCCTCGACCGTCGCGCGCATCGGCGAGATGGGCGTGGAGTGTTTCAACATTTCCGCCGCGCTCGTCTGCGTGTGCGCGCAACGCCTCCTCCGGCGCGTCTGCAAGAACTGCAAGACCTCCTACGAGCCCAAGGACCGCGAGCTCGCGATCCTCAACAAGGCGCTCGGCGAATTCAAGGGCCCCATCTTCAAGGCCAACCCGCAGGGCTGTCCCACGTGCGGCGGCACCGGCTACAAAGGCCGCGTCGGCATCCACGAGCTGATGTGCAACAGCGAGGAACTCGTCGAATGCATCAACAAGGAAGCCGAGGTCGCCGTGCTCAAACGCGTCGCGATGAAAAACGGCATGAAGACGCTGCACCAGGACTCGATGCTCAAGGTGAAGATGGGCCTCACCACCATCGAGGAATCACTGACCAACGTGCCGCCGGATCTGATTTTGTAAGGCGCGCGGCGGGCCGTTGCCTGTCTTTTCCGAGGTCCGACGGCTTGCGTTCGCAGTTCCGGCTTCAACCGGCCCGAAGTTCCCCGCGTGTCCGTCCGCGCGTCGGAGCGCCCCACCCTCCCACGCCGCTCACTCCTCGCCGCCGCCCACGCTCAACGAGCGCCCGTTGTCCTTCGCGCCGAGTTGCAGGATGAACGGCGCCGCCGCCTTCGCCCACGTCTCCGCCTGCGGAAATCCCGCCGCCCCGTCCGCCCAGCACGAGCGCAACATCGCCGTGTCGATCACGCCCGGGTTCAGCGGCACCGCCGCCATCCCCGCCGGCAACTCGCTCGCGAGCGCTTTCGTGAGCCCCTCGATCGCCCATTTCGACATGCAGTAGGCGCCGACCTCCGGCGCCACGCTGCGGCCCCACCCCGAGCTGAAATTCACGATCACGCCGCGTTTTTTCGCCACCATCGCTGGCACGAAATGCCGCAGCACGTTCTGCGTGCCGCGGATGTTGGC
>JBEANZ010000642.1:0-3140 GCA_041165185.1 Verrucomicrobiota bacterium
CCGGTGTTGGCCGGGCGGCAGATGTTTTTCCCGGCCACGCCCGGCACGTCGCTCGTCCTCGCGCGGACGGAGCGGATCGTGTTCAGCCTCGAGCGGACCGGCGATGGTTTCGCGAACTTCCGACTGGCGACCGCCGAACAGGAAATTGGTCGCAGCCCCCGCCTGAAACTGGATGCGGACGGCGTCCACGAAATCGCGCTCGCACTGGATCAGGGGCGGCGGAAAGGGGAACTCGTGGCGAGCCTCGATGGGACGATCGAGTGGGTGCTCGGCGGGGCGCCGGCGGAATTTTTCGACGCCGCCGTCGCGACCCCGGGCGTCGAGTTGCTCGACGCGCAACGCTACCTTGAAGGCCAGGACCCGTTGTTCTCACGGCACGGCGCGGTGCGACTGACGGTCGAGTTTCCCACCGGACGGATCGGGCGCGCGGAGCCGCTCGTCGTGACCGGGGCGGAGGGGCGCGGCGATTTGCTGAGCGTCGAGTATCTCGACGCCAGACACCTCCGCTTCGTCTACGATCACTGGGGCGCGGCGGCGATCCGGAGCGGACGCATCGAGATCGTGCCGGGCAGAAAACACGTCCTGACCGTGCGCTTCGGCGGGCTGCTCGCCGGACGGACCACGCCCGTGACCGAATTGGCGCCGCTCAAACGGCTGCGCGTGGTGTTGGACGAAGCCGAGGTGATGAATGTCGCGGCAGAGTTTCACCTCGCGGACGCGGACGAGCTGCACCTCGGGGCCAATCGGATCGGCGGCTCGACGTGCGAGCCGCGCTTCACGGGAAATATCTTGCAGGCGGAAAGGCTAACGCGTCCCGCTTCCGCCCATGCCAAGTGATGCGTCACCCGCCCTCCCCTCCCCTCGCGGCGGCGGCGCGGTTCCGTGGGCGCGCGTGACGCGCGCGGTCGGGCTGGTGTTGGCGTCCGCGCTGCCGCTGGTGCTGCTCTGCGATCCGAGGGCGAATTTTTACTACGACTGGCACAACCACCAGTGGTTCGTCGGCTACTTCGGCGAATTCTTCCGCCAACACGGCGCGATGCCGCAGGCGCTCAACGCGGCGCAAATCACGGGGATGCCGCAGCCGGTGTTTTACGGCTGGGCGTTTTACCCGAGCCTCGCGCTGATCTCGGCGTGGAGCGGGGCGGCGCTGGCGCTGCGCCTCGCGGCGGCGCTGGCGCTCGGCTTCCAGTTCTGGGCGATCTACGCGGCGGGGCGCCGCACGCTGCGCGATCGCGGCGTCAGCTTCGCGCTGGCGGCGGGGACGGGTTGGGGCACGTATCTGCTCACGAATCTTTTTAACCGCGCGGCGTTGACGGAATTTTTCGCGACGACGTTTCTCGCGACGGCCGTCGCGTTTGGCATCGCGGCCTGCGGCGAGGTGCGACGGGCAACGGCGGCGAGTTTCGTGTGGCTCGCGATCGGGTTTGGCGCGTTGGCGGCGGGCGCCCATCCGCCGACGGCGTTGGTCGGCGGGATGTTCTGCGCGGGGCTGCTGCCGCCGGCGATGTATTGGCACTGGCGAAGCGGACGGACGGGGCGGGCCAGCGTCGGCGCCGCGTTGGTGGCGGGCGGGTTGGCGGCGCTCCTGCTGTCGCCGTGGGTTTACGCGAACGTCGTGCTGCACGACGACCTGTTCATCTTGGGGAAGCTCCGGCGGTTCGCCTATTTTCCGGATCGCACGGAGAACTGGCTGGGGCGTTTCGCACCGTTTCCGCATGACGGCGGCTCGCTGCTCAAGGGCGCCGAGATCAGCACGCCCTACGCGGAGGCGCAGATCAGCTGGGCGTTGATCCTCGTGGCCGGCTGGACGCTGATCGTGTGGTGGCGGGTGCGCGCGCAACCGGTGGACGCGAAGCGCATCGCCTCGGACCGGGCGCTGGGGTGGCTGGCGGTGGCGGGGCTGGGGTGGTTCGTGTTTACGGCGTCGATGTCGCTGTCGCGGACGCTGGAAGACGCGTTGCGCTGGCTCGCGCCTTACGTGCAGTTCCCCACCCGTTTCGTGAGCCACGCGAATCTCGGCCTGTTGGTGGCGGCGCTCGGTGCGGGGGCCGCCGGCGCGGCGCGCGGCGGCTACGGTCGGTCGCTCGCGGGCACCAGTGGAATTGTCGGGGCAGCGGTAGCGCTGGCGGCGGTCGGTCTCGGCCTAAAGCTCACGCACGCCGCCGTCGTGAGCGAGCGCACGGTCGCGCCCCAATACGCGTGGCGCGGGGATCGGGCCGCCCTTGTCACGTCCGGCCGGGCCGATGCGGCGAGCGACTACGCGGCGCTGCGCACGCTCCCGCAACTGCTCCCGCGGATCGCGAAAGGCGGGACGCAAGTTTCGTTTCCCGTGGGCGACCAGGGGAAACGTTTCGGCGTCGCGGGCGAGGCGACGGTGAACCTGCCGGTGGCCGGCTGGGTGATCACGAACGCGACGATTTTTCGGTGGGGCCGCCTCATCGTCGACGGTCAGGAAGCCCCGAAGGCGTCGCTGGCCGGCCAGGACTTCCGGCTCGCGGTCAGGTTACCTGCCGGCGCGCACACGCTCCGCTGGGCCTGGCAACCGGACCCGATCTGGCGGACGCTGCATGGGGTCGCGCTGTGGGCGCTGGTGCTCCTGCTCGGCGGGATGGCGGGCGCGGCGGCCGTGGCGCTGCGCGGCGAATGGCGGTCGCCGCCAGAATGAGGTTGCGGCGGGCGGGGCGCGACGCGTGCCTTGGCGGCGATGGAAAATTTCCTGGGCACCGATTCCGAAACGCTGTGGCGCGCCGCGCGTTTTCTCACGGTCGGCGCGGCGACGGCGGGCGTGCAAGTCGGGGTGCTGCGCGCGCTGAAGGGCCGGCTCGCGGAGACGTTGGCGTTTTCGATTTCGTGGGTCGTCTCGACGTGCGTGCATTATTTCGCGAACCGCTTCTGGGCGCTGCCGAGCGCACGCGGGGACGCGGGGCAGCAGTTCGGCGAGTATCTTTTCGCGGTGGCGCTGAGCTACCTGATCAACCTCGGGATGTTTAAGCTGCTGCGCGGGAAAATGAAACTGGGCCAGACATGGTCCACGCTGCTGGCGATCCCGCCGTCGACGGTGGTGGTGTTTCTCATCCTTAACTACCGGGTGTTCGGCAAGGCGTAGGCCGCCCGCTTGCGGGCGCTTGGTGGTGGACGGA
>JBEANZ010000643.1:0-7768 GCA_041165185.1 Verrucomicrobiota bacterium
ACCCTCGGGATCCGCTGCGCCTCCGCCCCATTCCATGCCGCCGTCGAAACCGGGAAACATGATCGTCTCGCGCGTGCTGGGCGCGGGGAACGGCCCGAAATTCGGCGACACGCGAATGCGATCCGTCGTGAGCGCGCGCGACTCCGGCGAGATCGGCGACACGTCGGCCTCGGTGTAACGCTGACGCGTCAGCGGCGCGGGCTTCGTCGGAAATGGCTGCGTGGGCCACGCCTGTTCGCCGCGCAGGGTGGAGGCGGGCACGGGTTTTTCCTCGATGGGCCAGAGGGGTTCGCCCGTCTCGCGATTGAAAACAAAAAGCTGGCCGTGCTTCGTGCCTTGCGCGACGGCGTCGATTTTTTTCCCGCCGTGCGTGACGGTGAGGAGCACGGGCGCGCAGGGGAGGTCCTTGTCGAGGAGATCGTGGTGGACGATTTGGAAATGCCAGCGGCGCTGGCCGGTCGCGGCGTCGAGGGCGACGAGGGAGTTGGCGAAGAGATTTTGGCCGTGGCGCGCGCCGCCGTAGAAGTCGGGCTCGGCGGTTTTCGTGGCGATGTAAACGAGGCCGCGCTTCTCGTCGAGCGACTGGCCGGACCACGGCATGAGGCCGGTGGCGGTTTTCCACGCGTCGGCGGGCCAGGTGTCGTGGCCGAATTCGCCGGGGCGCGGGATGAGGTGGAAAATCCAGCGGCGCGCGCCGGTGCGCACGTCGAGCGCGCGCACGGCGCCGGGGCCGCCGATGCCGCCGAGGATGAGCGTGTCGCGGTAGAGGACGCCGGGGGTGTTGAGGCCGACCTTCGGCGTGTCGTCGGTGTCGAGGCCCGCGCCGATTTCGACGAAGCCCTCCTGGCCGAAGCTCTCGATGAGTTTGCCCGTTTTCGGATCGAGGGCGCAGAGGAAATTGCCGACGGCGGTGAAGAGGCGCGCCTCGCCGCCGGTGGCGTTTTGCCAGAAGACGAGGCCGCGCTGGCGCGCGCCGCCGCGGCCGGCGCGCGTGGTCGACGGGCTCCACACCCAACGCTCGACGCCCGTCGCGGCATCGAGCGCGATCACGCGGCGGCTCGTGGTGGCGGTGTAGAGCACGCCGCCGACGACGAGGTTGTTGCACTGGTATTCGCCGCGCTCTCCGGTGTCGTATTCCCACGCGACGGCGAGGCGGGCGACGTTGGTGCGATCGATCTGGGCGAGGGGCGAGTAGAGGTTGCGCTGCTTGCCGCCGAGGTAGGTGGGCCAGTCGGTGTTGGCCGGCGCGCTCGCGGCGCGGCCGGCGACGGGGAGAAACGCGGCGAGAAAAAACGCGACGAGGGCGACGGGGCGAAACGCGGGGGGACGCATGGGCCGAGGAGGAAGGCGGAAATCCCGCGCGCGGCAAGGGCGCGGGCGCGGGGCGGGCGTGGGGCTTCGCGTTTCCGCGAGCTGCGACCGGGATTGCGCTTGCTGGAAATTTTTCCGCCTGCGGCAATCGCTCCCGTGAACCTTCGCGCCCGCCTCCGCCGAAGCCTCGTGGCGTTTTCCGCGCTGCTGCTTGCCGCGGCCGCGCGTGCCGAGACGTGGCGGACCACGCTGGGCGTGGGCTTCGAGGGCAAGCTCAGCGGCGTTTACGGCGCGCTCGTTGTCGTCGCGGGCCCGACGGGCTCGCGGTTGTTTTCGGTCGAGACGCTCGACGACGACGCGCTCGGGCGCGTGGCGGATTTTCTCGCGGCGCGGCCGGCGACGCCACCGTCGTGGGCCGCCTCGGCCTCGGCCGTGGCGACGAGTGTGCGCACCCGGCTCCAGGTGTTGCGCGACAACCGCCTCGTGACCTTCGAGCCCGGCGCGCGCGCGGAGCCGGAGTTCTACCTCGTGTATTTCGGCGCGCACTGGTGCGGGCCGTGCCGCGCGTTCAGCCCCGATCTCGTGCGCGCCTACACGCGGCTCCAACAGGCGTGGCCGGGGCGCTTCGAGTTGATTTTCATCAGCAGCGATCGCGATGCGGGCGAGCAGCTCAACTACGTGCGCGAGGTGCGGATGCCGTGGCCGGTTGTGAAATTTTCGGCGCTCGGGCGTGTCGCGCCGCTTGAACGCTGGGCCGCGTCGGGCATCCCAAACCTCGTCGCGGTCACGCGCGAAGGCGAGGTGCTGTTCCACAGCTACCGGGGCGCGGAGTATGTCGGGCCGCGCAGCGTGCTGGAGGATTTCGAGCGGCTGCTCGGCACACTCGAAGAGCGGCCGACCGCCGCGCGCCGTCCGCTGCACCGCCTCGCCGTGGTCCAACACGTGCGCGCCGCCGCCGGCGGCGCCCGCGGCGTGAAGCCTTTTCACATCAACCTCGACCCCGCGCGCTACCAGACCCTCGAGGTGAAGAGCATCGAGGCCGCGCTCGAAATCGACGCGCACGGCAAGGTCACGGCCGCGAGTTTTACGCCGCCGCTGCCGGCCGTGCTCGCCTACCAGCTCGAGCGCGACGCCGACACGTGGCTCTTCCTCCCCGCCGTCGAGGACGGCCGCGCCAAGGCCGTGAAAGTCGTCCTGCCGATTTCGCTGTGAACGCGGCTCCGTCCGCACGTTTCCCCCGTGCCGCGCGCGCCGCACCCTTCGCGCACTTGGTTTTCGCCGAGCGTCCGCGAGCGGGCGGCCCATACTTCGCGCCGCGCGGCACCGCGCCTCACGGCAGCTCGTAGATTTCCACGAGCGCCTCGCCGGTGCCGCCGGCGATGCCGGAGACTTGGGCGGTGTAGCTTTTGCCGGCCGTGAGCGTGATGATTAGTGCGGAATCCCGGCTGCTGGTCGTGAAGGGAAACGCGCCGACGCTCGTCGCGGTCGCGGCGAGCGTGGCTTCCCAGTTGTCGTTTTCGGCGAGCTTTGCCGCGGACGCGTCGAAGATTTCCAGTTTCGGATCGGCGAGGAAACCGCCCACGCCGAAGCCCGCGAGCGCGGGGCCGGCGGCACGGATGAGCAGGCGTTGCGTGCCGGTGCCCGTCACGAAGAAGCCCGCGATCAAAATGTTTTCGCCGGTGCCGACGCGGTTCCGCGCGGAGAGATTCGTGAGGCGCACGGCGTTGCCCGCGCCGGCGTCGTAGCCCTCGACGAGGACGACGCCCGCGCCGGTGCCGGTGATGAGCGCGCTCGTCGCGCCGGTGAGAGCGCGGAGGAGCGCGGCGTCCTTGCTGCCGGGTGAAAAGGAAAACGCGCCGAGGCTCGTGAACGTCGGCGCGAGCGCGGCGGTCCAGTTGTCGTTCTCGTCGATCTTCGCGGCGCCGCGATAGAGCTCGAGTTTCGGGTCGGCCATCGCGGTCGTCACGCCGAAGCTCGTGAGCGCGGGGCCGGCGGCGCGGACGAGGATGTCCTTCGTGCCGGCGTTGAGCGTGAAGCCGACGAGCAGCGTCTGCGCGCTCGCGAGCGTGGTGCGCACGGAGAGATTCGTGAGCCAGGCGGTCGGGCCGGCGGACGCCGGCGGCGTGACGGGCGTGACGGTGAGCGCGGCGGCGGCGCTCGCCGTCGGGCCGGCGCTGTTGCTGACGATGCACGAATAATTCCCCGCGTCCGCCGCCTGCGCGGCGGCGATCGTGTAGGTCGCGGCCGTCGCGCCGGAAATCACAACGCCGTTTTTCAACCACTGGTAGGTGAAGGGCGCGGTGCCGCTCGCCACCACCGTGAACGTCGCCGCGCCACCCGTCGTGACGGTCGCGGCGGCGGGCGCGGTCGCGATGGTCGGCGCGCTCACGACAGGCGTCACGTTAACCAACTCGATCAGCGTGGGCGACGCGGTGAGCGCGAGCGTGAGGCTGCCGCCGGTGATCGCGGGCGTGGCGGTCGTCCACGTGACGGTCGCGCCGTCGCCCGCGATCGTCGCGGGCACGACGACGGTGGTGGCGGCGCCCGTCGCGGCGAGGCCGGTGAGCGTGGTGCTCTGGTTGTCGGTGCTCCACGCGACCCAGCGTTTGGTGCCGTCCGAAAAATCGAAGCGCACGATCCACACGCCGGTGCCGCCGGTGACGTTGTCGTCGTTGGTCACGCCGGTGGAGACGAGCGTGGCGGTGGAGAAGCCCTCGAGTTTTCCGGTGAGGAGCTTGAAGGCGTGCCAGGCCTTGTTGCGCTGGCTGTTGGTGGAACTCATCAGGCCCATGTTGCGGAAGCCGGAGGTGTCGTTCGGGTTGTTCCAAAAGCTGTGCCAGAAAACCGTCTGCGCGCCCTTGCCGAAGAGCACCGCGAAACGCCGCCACACGTCGGCGGCCTGGCCGTCGGGGCTGGCGTAGGCGGGGTTGATGTTGGCGTTGACGATGGCGCTGGCCTGCGCGGTCTCGGTGACCCAGATGGGAACGTCGCGGAGGTTGTTCGCATCGAGGATCGCGCGGAACTGATCGTAGTGCGTCGGGAGCGTCCACCAGGATTTGTAGTCGTGGAAGTTGAAGACGTCGAAGCCCGCGCCGCCGCCGGCCGCGAGCACGTCGCGCATCCACTGGTAGGCGTTGGCGAACGGATAGCCGTAGTTGCCGAGCGTGCCGGCGATGACGACCTGCGCGGTGGGATCGGCGGCGCGGATGGCGTTGCGGTTGTAGATGAGAAACGCCGCGTAGTCGGCCGCGCTGAAGCCGGCGGGCGGCGTGGTCTTGGTGTTCATCTCGTTCGCGATTTCCCAGTAGTGCGCGACGGATTTGTAGCGGTTGACGACGGTGGAGAGGTAGGTGGTCGTCTGCGTGCCGTAGGCGGCGGCGCTCCAGGCGTTGGTCGTGGCGGTGCCGGGCGGGACGTAGTAGTTCTGCACGTCGCTCCCGTAAAACGTCGGGAGAAAACCGAGCCCGCTCCCCGCGCTGCTCGCCATCACGCCGTCGGTATTGGTGAACGTGAAGAGGCCGTTGGTCTGCTGCACGGTGGCCCAGTAAACGTCGTTGGGCTCGAGGTGGCGGAGGCCGGCGGCGCCGACTTCCTTGAAGAGCGCGAGCTGCTGCGCGGTGGTGAGCGTGCTGTTGCCGATGAAGGCGCCGTTGAGCCCGATGCGAAACGGCGGCGTGGCCGGCGCAGCCCCGCGCAGCGGTGCCAGCGACGCGAACAGCGCGACGAGGGCGAATGCCGCACCGGCGAAAAACGAAAACGCCGTCGCCGCGCGACGCGGCCGGCTCCGAGGCGAGGGCGAGGAGAGCGTTGGGACCATGGGCAAAAGTTTGCCCGGAGACGCGACCGCGCGCGCGGCGTTACGCCCGGCCCCCGCGCCTCGCTCGCCCGCCTGGCCGCCGTCGAGCCGGAGCGCCGGCGGTTTTGCCGAGTTCCGTGCCAACTCTTTCCGCTCACGTCCGTCTGGCCCTGAACCCATGCGCCTTCCCCACGCCGCCTCCCGCGCCAATGCGCTCCCGGTCGCGGTCGCGGCCGTTCGCCACCGCGTTTTCCTTTCCCTCGCCGCCCTCGCGACGATCACGTTCGGGGCGCTCGTCGCGCTCCCGGTGCCCGTTGCGCGCGCCGCGGAGAAGCCCTGGACGTGGCCGCCCGATCAGTTTCTCCCGATCACGCCGCAGCGCATCGCGACGTTGCCGGCGGCCGAGCGCGCGGCGTGGGAAGCCTTCTGGGCGGCCTCGCAGGCGTTCGCCGCGAAACTCCCGCCGCGCCGCGCGCCCGAGTTCACGCCGCTCATCCCAATCAACGGCCCCGGCATCCCCGGCAAACACAGCAAGGGCCTCCGCCTCACCGCGCCGCGCGCGTGGTTCGCCACCGAGGAGGCGCGCGTGATCGCCGACCGCGTCGTCGCGCGCCAGAGCGCCGTCGGCGCGTGGCCCAAGGGCAACGACTACACGCAACCCACCCCGCCGCCCGCCGCAGGCGAGGCCGACGTGTGGAGCGGCGGCACGCTCGACAACGACGCCACCACCTGGGAGCTGCGTTTCCTCGCGCTCGCCAACGCCACCGACGGCGCCACCTCGCCCGGACTCGCCAACGCCACCGCCACGCCCGCGCGCGGCGCCGCGTGGCGCGACGGTTTTCTGCGCGGGCTGCGCTACCTGTTCGCCGCGCAGTTTCCGAACGGCGGCTTCCCGCAAATCTTCCCGCTCGTCGGCGGCTACCACGACGCCATCACCTACAACGACGACGCCATGGTGCAGGCGCTCGACCTCTTCCGCGAAATCGCCGCCGGCCGGCCCGAGTTCGCCTTCGTGCCCGCCGATCTCCGCGCAGAGTGCGCCCCGCGCGTCGCGCGCGGCCTCGCGTGCATCCTCGCCACGCAACTGCGCGACGCCGCCGGCCGCCGCACCGTCTGGGGCCAGCAGCACGACGCGCTCACGCTCAAGCCCTGCGCCGCGCGCAACTTCGAGCCCGTCTCCGCCTGCACCAACGAGTCCGCCTCCCTCGCGCGCTTTCTCATGGCCCTCCCCGCGCCGAGCGCCGAGGTCCGCGCCGCCCTCGCGGGCGCGATCGCGTGGTTTGAGAAAACCGCGCAACGCGATCTCGCGTGGACGCGTCAGGGCGGCGTTGGCCAGCTCAGCGCGAGACCCGGCGCGCCCCTCCTCTGGGCGCGCCTCTACGAACTCGGCACCGACAAGCCCCTCTTCGGCGACCGCGACCGCACCGCGCACTACGATGTGAGCGAACTCTCCACCGAGCGCCGCTCCGGCTACGCGTGGTATGGCACCTGGCCGCAAGCCGCGTTGACGGAGTCCGCCGCGTGGCGCGCGCGTGAGTCGGCGGGGCGCTGAACGGTGCGCAATTTCTGCCCACGCCCCCGCGCCGATGCGCAACCCCTGCGCAACCGATCCCGCAATCCCGCTGCTTTCGGCTCCAAACGCGCCGTGGCACGGACGTTGCATGGTGTTTCTCCCCTGAAAAATATGAACTCCAACCTCGTCTCTTCTCTCCCAGCCACGCGCGTCTCGCGCAGTCGGCTGTTCCGCGGTCTTTCCCTCGTCGCACTCCTGGCCGCTCTCACCGGCACCCTCTCCGCCCAAACCGATCCTAACGCCGCCGGCGGCCGGCGTCGCGGCGGCGGCGGCCAGCCCGGCGACCCCAACGGTGGCGGCGGCCGCGGCAACTTCGATCCCGCGCAGATGCAGCAGCAGATGATGGATCGGTTGCGGGAGACCATCGAGGTCGCCGACGACGGCGAATGGAAAGTGATCACCGATCGTCTCGCGCCCGTGATGGAGCTCCGCCGCGCGACGCAGGGCGGCATCGGCGGCGGTCGCGGCGGCCCTCCGGGCGGCGGTGGTGATCGCGGCGGCGGCCCTGGTGGTCGCGGTGGTCCGCGCGGCGGCAGCCCCGAGGCCGATGCGCTGCGTCAGGCCGTGACCGACAAACTCCCCGAGGCCGAAATCAAGTCCCGCCTCGAGCGCGTCCGCGATGCCCGCAAGGCCAACGAGGAAAAACTCGCCAAGGCCCAGGAAGACCTCCGCGCCGTCCTCAGCGTGCGCCAGGAAGCCGTCCTCGTGATGTTCGGCCTGCTTCAATAATCGCCCCCAGTGCGGACCGACTCCACCCCGACCCACGCCGCTTCCGGCGTGCTCCCCGACCTGCTCGGCCGCATGATCGCGGCCCGGCAGCTCACCGAGACCGACGCGCGCGCCTACCTCGTGCAGTTCCCCGCGCCCGACGCCCTCGTCGAGGAGCGCGTGTTGCGCTGGCTCGGCAAGGAATACGGCGTCGGCTTCGCCGCGCTCGACGAACTCGAGCCCGACAAACAGGTCCTCTCGCTCTTCCCCGCGCGCCTCCTCCTGCGCGACGAACTGCTCCCGCTCCGCCGCGTCGACAACGAAATCGAGATCGCGACCAGCCGCCTCTTCGCCACGCAGGGCCTCGACGGCCTGAAGGC
>JBEANZ010000644.1:0-3796 GCA_041165185.1 Verrucomicrobiota bacterium
GGAGAGGCTGACGGCGAGGGTGAGCGGGATGGCGGCCATGGGAGCTGCGGGAAGGTGGGACGGAGTGCAGTCGCGAGCGTAGCCGGTCCGGTCCGCCGCGGCTCCGCAGGGGTTGGCGGGCGCTGCGCAGATTTTGCGAAAGCGCAAAAAGTGCGTGGCAAGGAATGCGCAGCGTTGGCCAACCCGGGCGGAGCGGCCCCGCGGATCGCTGCCGCATACTGCGGAGATGCCGGACGATTTTCTGCGTGCGCTGATCGCGAGCCGACGCGATATCCACGCGCGCTGGGAAATCCTGTTGCGCATCGAGCGGGTCAACACCCCGCTCGCGAACCCCGACGCACTCGTCTTCCTGATCGGCCGGACGCTCGACGAAGTGTTTGCCGTCCTCCGCGTCGGCGGCGACGCGCGGGCCTCCGCCGCGGGTGGCGAGTCGGCGCGCCCCGGCTGCGCGTGCGGGCGCAATCCCCTGCTGGCCTACTTCGCCGCGGGCGAACAGGCGCTCGCCGAAGGCCTCGTGCTCGCGCAGGCCGGGATGCCGGCGCTGCTCCCCGCCCCGCGCGACGCCGCGTTCGCGGAATTGCACCGCGTCCTGCGGCGCATCACCCGGCGGGAGATCGAGGCGTTTTGCGGCGTGTGCCAGTTTCGCGCGGCGGAGCCGCGCGCCGCGGTGATACCGCGGGGCTGACCGCGACGAGCCGGCCTCATCGTCCCGGCGCGCCGTGCAACGCCTCGCGGTAGACGGACGGCGACTCGCCGGCGACCCGGCGGAACACGCGGTTGAACTGCGAGAGCGACTGGAAACCCGCCTCGAAGGCCGCCTCGCTCACGCGCTTGTGCGGGTTGAGGAGGAGATTTTTCACTTTCTCGACGCGCACGCGCGCGAGGTAGTCCGTGAACGTCATGCCCGTCGACCGCTTGAACATCTTGCAGAAGTAGAAGGCGCTCATGTTCACCGCCCGGGCCACCTGCGAGAGCGAGATTTCCTCGTCCTGATGCGCGGCGATGAACACGCGCGCCCGCGCGACCGAGGGCGACTCGGCCGCCGCCGCTTTCACCATGAGCTGGTTGCTCAGGCTCGCGAGGTGCTGCGCGAAAATCGCCAGCAGCCGCACGATCGACCCGTATTGTTTCCGATCCACCACGCGCGTCTGAAAATACGCCTCCTCCACCCGCTTGAGATCGACCTCCGTGCCCCATTGCACGAGCTGCCGCGCCGTCCTGGCGAACTCCTTTTTCGACGGCGTGTGCAGCAGGATTTGGCCGGTCTGGAGAAAGGCGACGAGGTTCTCCCCCACGCGCACCGGCACCGCCGAGTCGCACAACCCGGCGAAACACTTCAGCGTCTTCGGCTCGAGCCGCGCCTCGGCCTCCACTTTTTTCTGCAACTGGAGACATGCGGCGCACGAGTGGTTCGTCTGCGCCATCAGCGCGCAAAACGGGTTCTCCTTCGGGTCGCCGTGGTGCGTCAGATCAAACGCCTCGATCGGCCGCAGCGCGAGCGGCAGCCCGGTCGTCTCGCGAAAAGCCTGCTCGTAGTCGCGGTAGATCTGGGACCGCTCGAGCTGCGCCACGATCGCGCGACTCTGCTGGGCGGGCGATTTGTCTGCGGACATGCGTCGATGAGACGCCCGGCAAAAGCCGTGGCAACCGCCAATCGCCGCCACAGTCACCAACGCTCGCGCAGCACACGACGCCCCGGCAGCGCGCTCGCCCGGACGGCGAAAATCCGCGCTCGCCCGCCGCCGCGCGACCATGATTCTAGCCTGATGCTTCGGCTCCTTGTCGCCGCGTTGCTCACCGCCGCGTCCGCCCTCGCGGCAGACGCGCCTGCCCCGCCGCTGCGCGTCGCCCTCACCGGTCAGGCGCTCATCCAGCACGATCTCCGGGCCGTTGCGCCGGAAAAATTCGCCGCGCTCGCCGCCGCGCTCGCCGGCCGCGACGCCGTCTTCACCGATCTGGAAACCGTCATCGATCTCGGGCGCGGCGTGAAGACGCGCGACTCCCAGTTCTTCCACGCCGCGCCGCCCGCCGTGCTCGATTGCCTGCGCGAGTGGCACTTCAACCTCCTCGCCCTCTCCAACAACCACTCCTTCGACCTCGCCGCCGAGGGCGTGCTCGCCACGCGCGAGGCCGTCGGTGCGCGCGGCTTCGTCTACGCCGGCACCGGCGCCGACCTCGCCGCCGCCGCCGCGCCCGCGTTCCTGCCCACACCGCGCGGCAAGGTTGCCCTCGTGTCGTTCGCCTCCGGCAAGATCGCCGCCGGCGGCGCCGCCACCGCCGACCGCGCGGGCGTCAACGAGGTCCGCCTCGATCCCGCCACCGGCGAGATCGACGCGACGGACGCCGCGCGCGTCTTTGCCGCGCTCCGCCTCGCCGCGCAGTCCGCCGCCGTCGTGATCGCCTACCAACACGATCACTACTGGGAGCCCGACAACCGCGTGACGCCCGCGTGGAAAAAGAAATTCGCCGGCGCGTGCGTCGAAGCGGGCGCGACCGTATTCGTCTCGCACGGCGCGCCGCTGCTCCACGGCCTCGAGCTGCACCGCGGCCGGCCGATTTTCTACGGGCTCGGCGGCCTCGTGTTTCACACCATCACCGCGCCCGGCTACTATCTGCCCGAGGTCTGGGAAAGCGTGATCGCCGACGCGGAATTTTCCGGCGGCCAACTCACCGCGCTCCGCCTCCGCGCCGTCGCGCTCAACGAGCGCGGCGAGGGCGAGCCGCCGTCGCCGCGTTTCTACGCGACGCGCGGCGCGCCCACGCTCGCGACCGGCCCCGCCGCCCGCGCGATTCTCGCGCGCCTCGCCGCGCTCTCCGCCCCGCTGGGCACCACGTTCACGTTCGACGGCGACACGGCCGTCGTCACCTTGCCCGCGTCGCCACCGAAAACATTTCCATGAACACCACCACCCCCCACGCTCGCCTCGCTCCGCTCGCCCTCCGCACGCGCCGCACGCGCGCGCTGGCCCTCGCGTTGACCGTATTCGCCAGCGCGCTCGGCACCGCGTTTCCGCTCCGACTCGCCGCCCAGGTTTCGGCTGCTTCCGCCGCGAAACCCGATGAGACCGTGAAACTCGAGGCCTTCGCCGTCACCGGCTCCGCGATCAAACGCCTCGAGCAGGAAAAAACGCTCCCGCTCACCGCGCTCTCCGAGGAGGAGATTCGCGCGCGCGGCGTCTCCACGCCCGCCGAGCTGCTCGCAACGCTCCCCCAGGCCGGCCGCGTGCCGATCTCCGAGAGCCAGGCGAGCGGCGCCGATGCGCGCGGCGACATCGCGACCGTCAGCCTGCGCGGCCTCGGCTCCGGCAACACCCTCGTCCTCCTCAACGGCCGCCGCCTCGCGCCCCATCCCATCTCGATGCCCGAAGGCGGCAGCGGCGTGCCGAGCATGGGCGTCAACATCAACGCCCTCCCCTCCGCCGCCATCGAGCGCCTCGAAGTGCTCCGCGACGGCGCGTCCGCGCTCTACGGCTCCGACGCCACGGCCGGCGTCGTCAACACCATCCTTCGCCGCAACGTCGCCGGCTTCGAGCTCGGCGCGCGCCACGCGTTCACGCAGCAGGGCGGCGGCGCCGAACATCGCGCGAATCTCTCCGGCGGTTTTTCCTTCGACCGCCGCGCGACCAACCTCGTCTTCGTTTACGATTTTCTCCACCGCACCGAGATTCGCGATTCCCAGCGCGAGTTTTCGCGCAGCGCCGATTTCCGGACGCGCGCCCCCGCGCCTTGGAACGGCACCACCGCCGACGTGCTCGTCGATCTCCGCTCCGACCGCAGTTTCTACGGCCGCTTCCAA
>JBEANZ010000645.1:0-4306 GCA_041165185.1 Verrucomicrobiota bacterium
CGTGCGAGTCCTCCCAGACGATCTCGCTGGTGCGGGCGTTGATGAGTTGGAAACTGTAGAGGACGTAATCGCTCGTGCCCTGCGCGGTGCGCGTGGCGAGGCCGCCGAGTTTGCCGGTGAGGAAGTAGTCGGCGCCCTTGAACTCGACGACGCTGGGATCGGCGCTCGCGGTGACCTGGCCGGATTGCTTGAGGGCGCGCTCGCGTTCGAGGGCCTTCATGCGATCGCGAGCGAGGAAGGTCACGCGGTCGATGGCGTTTTTGTTGAGCGCGATGCGGATGCGGTCGGTGAAGAGGTCCTTGTTGATCGGGAAACGCGTGTCGTTGACGACGGGGTCGATCACGATGACGGGCTTGGTCGTGGCGCGTGCGATCTGCGGGATGCCGACGATGCTGCGGGCCATTTTGTCGGTGACCGTGACGAGGTCTTGCGACTCGACGCCGGTGCCGACGACGGTGCCGCGTTCATCGGCGCGCATTTCGACGACGGGCGCGCCGGCGGGCTGGCGGACGCCTTGCGTGGTCTCGCAGCCGGCGAAAAATGAAACCGCGGTCGCGGCGGTCGCGACGGCGAGGAAACGGGAGGGGGAGGTCGGGAGGTGCATGGTGAAGGTGGCGGTGATGTGGTGTTGGCGGCGGCGGCGGAGCTGGCGGCGGCGGAAAAATCCCAAAGGCCAAACGCCAAACGCCAAAAAACTTCCAAGGGCTAGAAAATAGCGGCGGGCGGAGGAGAGGGGGATTTGGCGCCTGAGATTTTCTTGGGGTTTGAGATTTGGCGTTTGGAGTTTGCGCGCGCAGCGCGCCGTCAGCGGCCGAAGAGGGAGTTCGCGGCGGCCATCGGGGCGGCGTTGCCGTAGTAGTTGTTGATGATCGTGACTTGCTGCGGCGGGGCGGCGGGAGCCGGTGCGGGTGCGGCGGCGGCGGAAAAAGACGGCTGCGCGTAAACGACCGCGGGCGGCGCGACGACGACGCGGCGCGGATAATCGTAGCCGTAGCCAGACGCGTAGCCGCCGCCGTAAGCGTAGGACGAGTCGGCGTAGTAGCGTCCGTCGTAGTAGCGGTTCGCATCGAAAATTGAACCGAGGAACCAACCCGCGCCCACGCCCCACGCGGCACCGCGCCAGGCGTGCGAGCCATGGTTGCTGTGATGGCCGCGCGAAAATCCACCGTGGTGCCCAATCGCGCTACCGTAGCCGCCGTAGTAAGGCCGACCGTAGCCCACGCCCACCGAGTAGGTCGGGCTGTAGCCGTCGCGATAAACCAGTGCGCCGCGCGGGCCGGGCGCGGACGCATCGCGCCGCGCGTCGCGCGCGTCCGCCGCCGCGCCGACGAGTCCGCCGACGGCCGCGCCAATCGCGGCGCCCTGCCAGGCGTTGCGCGAGAGGGAGCCGCTGTTGTGGCCGACGACGGCGCCGGCGACACCGCCGAGGAGGGCGCCGTTGACGGCGCGCGGGCCGAGGATTTGCGCGCGTGCGGGAGCCAGCGCGAGCAACGCGAGACCGAGGGGGAGGAGCGTTTTCATGGTGGAAACGGAAAGGGCGGAGCGTGTGCGACACGAAGGGGCGCGCAAGGTTTCACGGGAAGGTGATTCGCCGTAGGGTGCAGGTCAGTCCTTGCGGCGCCGGTTCGTAGGTTGGCTTTTGGGTGGTCAGGGAAATCGAGGGCCCGCTGAAGCCGGAACTGCGGACTGACGAACACGAGTGAAGGGGCTGGCGCGGGAAACGTCTGACGGCGGCGGGGTCAGGAGACCCCGCCCTACAACGTTGCGCTACGGCACGTCGTAGACTTCGACGAGGGCGATGCCGCTGGTGCCGCCGAGGCCGCTGACGCTCACGCTGTAGTTGCCGGGCGGAAGGGTCGCGAGGAGGGCGGCGTCTTTGGAGGCGGTGTTGGCGAGTTGGAAGGCGCCGACTTGGGTGAAGGCGGCCGTCAGCGCGGCGGTGCCGCCCCAGTTGTCGTTGGTCGCGATCACTTTGGAGGTGGCGTCGATGAGGTCGATTTTCGGGTCGGCGAGGAGGGCGGCGGCGGGGAGGCCGAAGGCGGTCAGGCTTGGGCCGATGGCGCGGATGAGCACGGTCTTGGTGCCGCCGCCGGCGATCACGAAACCCGCGGCGAGGCCGCTGCCGATGTTCTTGAAAACCGAGACGTTGATAAGGCGCGGCGTCGCAACTGTGACGCCGCCCGGCACGGATGTATCGTAAATCTCGGCCATCACTTTCCCGGTCGCACCGGCGACGCCGCGCACCTGCACGGAGTAGTTGCCGGCGGCGAGGCCCGGAGCGGAGAGGGCGGCGTCGCGCGACGTGACGAGATCATACGGGAACGCCCCGACTTGGCCGAACAACAGCGTGAGCGGGCCGGAGCCTCCCCAGTTGTCGTTGGCAGCGATGGTCGCCGGGCCCGAGAGCAGCGCGAGCTGGGGATCGGGGAGCGCGCCGGCGACACCGAAGGCGGTGAGCGACGGACCGGCCGCGCGGAGGAGGACAGGTTTTGCGCCGACGGTGCCGCGGCCGCCCACGACGAAGCCGAGCGTGAGCAAAGCATCGTCGGCCGTGACCTCGGAGAGAATGGAAAGGTTGATCAGGCGCGTGACGGCGACGACGGAGATGCTCGCGACCTCACTGGTCACCGATCCAGTTGCATCGCTCACCGTGACGGTGACGCGGCCGGCAAATCCGGGCGGGAGCGTGCCCAGCGAAAACGTGCTGGTCGCCACGGGCTGAAGGACGCCGTCGAGAAACCATTGGTAGCGCAGCTGGCCGAAGCCGTCCGCCACGGCGACTGAGAGGACAGCAGACGTCCCTGACTCCAGGGTCTGCGACTGGGGCTGCGTGACGATGACGAGCGGGCGTGCGAGTGAGATGACGGTCGTCGAACTCGTCGTCGTAGTGCCCAAGCCCGCGTCGGACACGATAACATCGTAGCTGCCCACGTCGCCGGCGGCAAACTTTGCAAAGGTCAACGCTGCGCTGGTCGCGCCCGCGACCGGCAAGCCATTCTTCCGCCACTGATAGGAAAGCGGTCCGGCGCCGCCAGTCACGCCGACGCCGATCGAGAATGCGAAACCAGCGACCGCCGGCAGCGTGGGCGGCAGGGGGGCGAGCGCCAGCGGTGTCGCGAGTGAGACAAAGGCCGGCGCGCTCGTGACTCGGTAATTTCCCTCGGTCACGACGACGTCGTAGGCGCCCGCGGCGGCAGCCGAGATGTTACTCAACGTGAGCGAAGCGGACGTAGCGCCGGGAATGGTAACGCCGGTTTTCCGCCACTGAAACGTCACGCCTGTGGTGGCGCTCGTGGCGACGGACAAGGTCGTGCTACCGCCCGCCACGACCGCGCGGGACTGGGGCGAGGTGGTGATGACGGCCCGGTTGTCGACGACAACAAAGGTGTCGAGAGCGCTTGCTCCGATTGCGGTGCAGCGTGGCAGCGCGGGCGGCACTTCGGCTTGGCCGACTCCGCTGGAACCCCACGCCACGACGGTGCCATCCTTGCGTAGAGCGACTGAATGGTCGTCGCCAGCCGCGATTGCGATTACGTCCGTCAGGCCGGAGGGCACTTCCGCCTGACGGGAGGCATTCCCGCCCCATGCGACGACGGTCCCATCCTGTTGCAGCACCAACGCGTGGTTCGCGCCTGCGGCGATGGCGGTTCCCAATGTGAATCCCACCGGAAACGGCACGCCGCCGAGCGTTACCCCCCAGCGAACGACCACCCCATCGGCCCGTAAAGCCACGGAAAAATTGTTCCCCGCCGCGACCTGCAAAATGCTGTTGAGGCCCGGCGGTGGCGTCGCCTGACCATATTGGTTGCCGCCCCAGCCCGTGATCGTGCCGTCGCGCTTGAGCGCGAGGACGTGGTCGGCGCCGAGCGCGATTTGGCGCACGCCGAAGAGGTCCGGCGGGAGCTTGGCCTGCGCGGGGCTGAGCTCGCCCCAGAGCACGACTCTACCGGAGCCCTGCACAGCGCCGCTGGCCGACCGGCAGGCTGAAATGGAGACGACGCTGTTGAGGCCGAACGGAATGCTGCACTGGCCATGACTGTTGTCGCCCCAGGCGACGACGGTCCCGTCGGCCTGCAAGGCGAGGGCATGGTTCGCTCCGCCCGCTACCGCCACGACGTTGCTGAGCCCGGCGGGCACCATCGAATATGATTTGGTGACGTTGTCGTAGAAATTCTGGCCGAGCTGCGCGACAACGCCCGTCGTGGCGGCGCGCGTGACTTCCACCTCGATCCATTGGTTGGGCTCGGAGCCGCCGCGGCGCACGGGGCGGATTTTCACGCCGAAGTCCGGATCATCGAGGGTGCGT
>JBEANZ010000646.1:0-2568 GCA_041165185.1 Verrucomicrobiota bacterium
TGCGCCGCCAGTCCGTCAACCCGGCCTATCGCGCCGCCGCCGAGGCGCTCGCCGCCGGTAAGATCGGCGAGGGCTTGGAGAAGCTCGATGCGATGGGCGCGGTCGTCGAAATCGAGAATCCGACCGCGCGTCGCGTGCGGATGGTCAACGAATGGTTCGCCGCCGCGCAGGAGAGTAAATCCCTCCGCACGAAATCAGGCACCATAGAGCGCAAGAAAACCGCGCTCATGGTCGCGCCGACCTGGGTGGAAATCGACGCCCTCACCGCCCACGCCCGCGAAAAGCTACGTGCCGCCGCGCAAATCTCGGGTGTCGATCACACGTTTCATTCACTCCGGGTCAAGGACTGGACCAAGGCCCAACAAAAAGACGCCCGGCTTTATCAAACCGGTGACGTTCTCGTGGCGCACAAGGCGGCGAAGCACTTCTCGAAGGGCGATGAACTGCGCGTCGTCCGCAAAGAAAAGCACCGCTTGATCGTCGCGCGCGGCGACGAGGAAGTTTCCGTCTCGCCCCGGCAATCTGGCGCGACGTGGACCGTGTGTGAGGAGCGCCCATTGCCCATCGCGGCCGGCGAACGCGTGCGCGTGCGCGCGGTCAGCACCGTCGAGACTGCGGATGGCAAGATTCGCCGCCTCGCCAACGGCACCACCGTCATCGTCCAATCCGTCGCCACCGATGGCCGCTTGGTGCTGGCGGATGGCTCTCGTTTGCGCACGCGGCAAATCGTCCACGGCTACGCGCTCACCTCGCACGCCGCGCAAGGCCTCACCGTGGACAAAGTGTTTCTCGCCGGTGCGATGTCGCGCGAGGGCTTGTATGTGTCTGCGACGCGTGGTCGCGAAGCCATCCGCATCTACGTGCCGGATCGCGAGGCATTCCTCGCTGCGACCGGTCTCAAAAGCGAGGCGCGCCCATCGGCAATTGAATTCGCGCGCCAACACGCGCTCGGTATGGACCTATCCTCGGTGCTCGCGAGGGGCTGGCGGCACATCCTCCACGTGCGCGCATGCTTCGTCGCGCACGTGAAAACCAGCATCAAGCCTCAATCGGAGTCGAAGGAAACAGTCGTCAAACGAAACGTCGTCGCACCACGCCCATCGGCCGCGAAGCCAGCACCGATCAAGATCGAGCCAGAGCCGCAAGTCCGGCGGCACGCCGCGTTCAGGCCAAGATCCTCGCAAGGCGCGAGGATGAGATTCTAATCGCTATGCTCCAAACAAGCGACGCCTCCCTCCGCACGGCCGATCCGCGCTGTCTGGAAAAACGGGAAATCCCCGGCTTGTTCCTGCGCCTGCACTCGATCCGCGAGCAAATCGCGTTGCCCTATTCGTGCCTGCTCAAGCTCACCCTCAGCCTCGACGAGACCGCGCTGGAACTTTCGTTTGTGACGCATCGCGTCATCATCAGCGGGAAAAATCTCGCTGAAATTTACACCGCCGTCGCCGAAGCCGAAGCCCGCGTCATCAGCCTTGTCGCACCGAACTTCGCGGACGAAGCGCGCCTCCCCTCCCACCGCTCTCTCGTCCGCGCCCTCCGCTTCGAACCACTGGATGCGGCGGAAAAGCGAAAACAGTAAACATCGCTTACCTTTGTCGGGCGCATTATCGTCTCGTTTCAAAGACTCCACCGGCATCTTGTCGTCACCATGCTCAGACGGTTCATCGGCCCTCAGATTCGCCGGGAGTGGCGGCTTTATTTTTTCATCCTGCCTTCCGTGCTGTTTGTCGGGGTGTTCGCGTATCTGCCGACGTTCAGCGCGGTGTATCACTCGTTTTTCGAGTGGGCGGGCGGCGAGACAAAGCAGTGGGTCGGTTTCGACAACTTCACCCGCGCGTTCCACGACCGCGCGCTCTGGTCGTCGTTCAAGACCGTGGCGGTCCTCGTCGGCTTCAATCTCGTGAAGATGATTCCGGCCGTGCTGCTCGCCGTCGTGATCCACCGGCTCGCGAGCGAGCGCTCCCGGCATTGGTATCGGGTGCTCGTCGTCGTGCCCATGGTTGTGCCGCACGTGGTCACGGTCTTCGTCTGGAAATTTCTCCTCGATCCCAATCTGGGCGCGCTGAACCGCTTCCTCGATCTCACCGGGGCGAAGCAGGCTTTGGTCTGGCTCGATCGCCATGTGTTTCACTGGCAGGTTTTCTTCGAGCACATCCCCGTGGGCTGGCTTTCGCAGCCGGAACTCGTCCTGCCCGCGCTTTTCATCTGGGGGTTTCCGTGGATCGGCACGGTCGGCGTGCTGATCTACCTGGCGGGCCTGCAGGCGATCAGCCCCGAGATCTACGAGGCCGCCGAGCTCGACGGCGTCGGGCCGGTCCGGAAATTCTTCCGCATCGAGCTGCCGCTGATCCTCACGCAGGTGCGGATCAATCTGCTGCTGCTCATCGTCGGCACGTTGCAGGGTTACGGCCTGCTGCTGCTGTTGCTCGGCGAGTCCGGCGGGCCGGGCGGGCGGGGTCTGGTGCCGGGGCTCTGGATGTATAACCGCGCGTTTGTGGCCGGGGAATTCGGCTACGCCTGCGCCGTCGGGCTGGTCATTTTCGCGTTCATCCTCGCGCTGACCTGGCT
>JBEANZ010000647.1:0-3409 GCA_041165185.1 Verrucomicrobiota bacterium
GCCCGAGGCGAGCCCGCAACGCCACGAAGGCGGACGGAGGCGATCAGCCGCGTGGCTTCGCGGCCTGCCAGCCGGCGCGGAGTTGAGCGGTGAGTTTTTCGACGAGCGCCTTGTGCTCGGGCCGCTGAGCGAGGTTTTGGTTTTCCTGCGGGTCCGTCTGGTGATCGTAGAGTTCGGTGGCGGCAATCTTGCTGTGGTCGTCGCGATGGAGCCAGGTGGTGAACCGATAGCGTTCGGTGCGCATCGAATAGCCCATCAACGGCTGGCCACCGGTGGCGGAATTGCCGGGGCGCGGATATTGGCTGAACGCGGCTTGCTTCCACGCGCGGGCGGGATTTTCGAGCAGCGGCTTGAAGCTCAGGCCTTCGAGGTGTGCGGGCAACGGGAGGCCGGCGAGGTCGGCGAGGGTGGGGTAGATGTCGACGAACTCGACGAGGCCGTTGGTTTTCGCGCCGGCGTTTTTCATGCCGGGGACGGAGAGGAGGAGGGCGGTGTTGGTGTCGTTCTCGGTGTTGGTGTGTTTGCACCACGCGTCGTGCTCGCCGAGTTTCCAACCGTGATCGCCCCAGAGGATCACGATGGTGTTTTTGCGGAGGTCGAGGCGGTCGAGTTCGTCGAGGATGCGGCCGAGCTGCGCGTCCATGTAGGAAATCGAGGCGTAGTAGCCGTGCTTGAGCTGGCGCGCGAGGTCGTCGGGGATCGAGTCGGCGGGGATGCCGCGGTAGGCGCGTAGTTCGCCGCCGCCTTGGACGGCGTAGTCGGGCGCGTCCTTCGGGCGAAACTTGTTTGGCGCGAGCTGGATTTTCGCGGGGTCGTAGAGGTCCCAGTATTTTTTCGGCGCGACGAAGGGCAGGTGCGGGCGAGCAAAGCCGACGGCGAGGAAGAAGGGTTCTTTCTTTTTGCTGATGTCGCGAAGCGTCGAGACGGCGAGGGTGGCGACCTTGCCGTCGACGAAGGTGTCGTCGGGCACATCGGCGCCTTCGAAAGCGGGGCCGCGGGAGTTGGGCGGCGTGGCGGCTTTCTTCCCGGCAGCGTTCTTCTTTTTGCCGCCCTTCTTCGTGGGAGCGGCGTCGGGCTCGGCGTTGAGCGCGGGGGATTCGCCGACGAGGTTTTCCTTGAGCGCGTAACCGGGGGCATTCGGCCGCTGCCACGGCACGGACCACGTGGGCGCGTCGTCGAAATTGCCGTGATAAATTTTCCCCATGCCTTGCACGAAGTAGCCGTGGTTTTTGAAATGCTGGCCGAGCGTGACGACGTTGGGCAGCGCGTCGCGGAAATGCGTGACGAGGTCCCAGACCTTGGTGGTGTCGGGGCGCGTGCCGGTCATGAGGCTCGAGCGCGTGGGCGAGCAGACGGCTTGCTGGCAGTAGGAGCGGTTGAAGGTGATGCCGGCCTTCGCGATGCGGTCGAGGTTGGGTGACTTGACGTAGCTCGCGCCATACGCGCCGAACTCGGGGCGCAGATCGTCGACGGCGACGAAGAGGATGTTGGGGCGGTCGGCGGCATGCGCGGAGAGCACAAGCAGAAGCGGAAGGAGGAAGCGGAGGGGAGTTTTCATGGAGAAGTGAAGAGGTGGCGAAGCGGGCGGATTATTTTTTGATCCTCGCTGTTTCCAGCGGGTGGCTAGCGACGATTGCGAGCCCCAACGGGGCGAAAAGTTGAAAGCCCAGGGCAACGCCCTGGGAAACGTTCACGACAAGAATTGAAGCCCTGAAGGGGCGAAACTCGACGAAGGTGTCGCCCCTTCAGGGCGAAATTATTTCCCAATTCGATTCCCAGGGCGTTGCCCTGGGCTATCGACCTTCGCCCCTTTGGGGCTTCCGCGCAGGCGGCCTTTGTCCCATCGGCAACAGCGAGAATCATTTCTCTTTTTTGCGTTTCGCGCGGTTCTCCTCGCGGTTGGCGTGGCGGCCGGTGCCGTCGCCGTCGTCGAGAAAGCCGCCGGCGGGATTCAACTGCGCGAGGGCGGCGGAAAGTTTCGCGCGCGCGGCGACCGCGGCGGCGGCGGTGGTGTTGGCGGCGACGATTTTCTCGGCCCACGGCGCGTCGCTGAGGTCGAAGAGCTCGGCCTTCTCGTTGAGCTTCCATTTTTGATCGGCGACATACCATTTGCGGGCGAGCTGGATGAAAACCCACTCGCGCGGCTGGCCGGCCTGGCCGCGAATCTGCGGGGCGAAATCTCGGCCGTCGATCACTTTGCCGGCGGGGAGCGGGGCGCCGGCGAGCGCGGCGAAGGTCGGGAAGAAATCGCTCGAGTCGATGAGGTCGGTGGAGATTTTTCCGGCGGGCGTGATGCCGGGCCAGTTGACGACCATGGGGACGCGGCTGCCGCCTTCCAGCATGTCACCCTTGGAGCCGTTGAGACGGCGGCCTTTGACGGTGGCCGCTTCGCTGTGGCCGCCGGAGGTGCCGTTGTCGCCGAAGTAAACGAGCAGGGTGTTGTCGCGCAGTTTGAGGCGCTCGAGCTCGGCGACGAGTTTGCCGACGAGCTTGTCCATGTAGGCGATGTTGTCGGCGTAGAGGTCCTTGCTGTTCGGCGCGCTGTCGGGCGTGGGCAAAATCTCGGTGTGCACGTGCGACAGCGAGTAGTAGACGTAGAACGGCTTCTCGCGATTGCGCGTGAGGAAATCCACGAGGTGGGCGTGCATCAGGTCGGGGATGTATTCCTTGTCACCGACGGCGACGCGCTGGCCGTTGAGCTCGAAGCTCTCGCCCTTCTTGCCCTGTGATTTCCAGTAAGCGCCGCTGCCTTGGAATTTCAGGTAATCGTCGAAGCCAAATTCTTTCGGCCCGAGCGGGAGCTGGCCCCATTTGCCGATGGACGAGGTGACGTAGCCGGCCTGCTTGAGGACGGTGGGCATCATCGTCTCGGCCGCGGGCGTGAAGCGGCCGGTCGCATCCTGATTCGTCGCGCCGGTGCGGAAAACGTAGCGGCCGGTGAGAATCGTCGCGCGCGAGGGCCCGCAGAGCGGCTCGGCGTAGGCGTGCTTGAACACCGTGCCGCCGCGCGCGAGCGCGTCGATGTGCGGCGTCTTGAACCGATCGGAGCCGGTGCAGCCGATGTCGCCGATGCCCACGTCGTCGCCGAGGATGAAGATGATGTTGGGGTTTTTCGCGGCGGATGCGGCGTGAACGAGCGACGCGCCGAGGAACGCCGATGCGAACAGGAGCGGGGTGAATTTCATGAGGGGGGAAGAATTCAGGAGCGAGCGGAGGAACGACGAAATCGATGCTACGGGATCTCCAGGCGGACATACGCGCGGGGCTCCATCGCCGCGACCGCCGCGACAATCTGATCACGGGCGGACATGATGCGCCGCACGTCGTTGGTCGAGAGTTCGAGAATCACGATCTGGCGGCTGGAGAGATTCTGTTGGTAGCGGATGTTCTGGTCGGAGGTCACGAAGAG
>JBEANZ010000648.1:0-5183 GCA_041165185.1 Verrucomicrobiota bacterium
TCATGTCGATTTTCGTGCCCGCGGTGATTCTCGGCAACGTGTTCTCGATCATCGCCGCGGCTTTGCTCAATCGCCTGGGCGGACGTTTTCCTTCGTTGAGCGGCAACGGTGAGTTGATGAAAGACGCATCGCTCGTGCAGGAAGAACCCAAGATCGATTTCTCACCTGCCAATCTTCTCATCGGCGCGGCCGTGGCCTGCGGTTTTTATGCCCTGGGCAAGATCCTCAACCATTTCGTCCCCTCGGTGCATAACCTCGCGTGGCTGGTGCTCGCCGTGGCACTGGCCAATATCTCCGGCCTGATCCCGGCCTACCTGATCAGCGCCTGCTACTCCTGGTTCAAGGCCGTCGTGAAAGCCTTCGTCGGCATCGTGCTGCTGGCCATCGGCGTCGTCTTTACGGATTTGGGCGAGGTCGCCCAGTCGATCACGCCGCACTATGTGTTCCTCTGCGCCATCGTGGTGATCGGAGCCGTGCTGGGCGCCGGGCTCGTTGGGCGACTGGTGGGTTTTTATTTCATCGAGTCAGCACTCACCGCCGGACTGTGCATGACCAACATGGGTGGCACCGGCGATGTCGCGGTGCTCTCGGCCGCGAAGCGCATGCAACTGATGCCGTTCGCCCGCCTCTCCACCAGCATCGGCGGGGCGTTGATCATTTTCCTGTGCGGCCTCCTGGCCTCCTACATGCACGGAGCTCACTAACCAGCTAGTCAGATCAACCTGTCCCAATTCTATGCCAAAATTCGCCGCCAACCTCACGATGCTCTTCACCGAGGTGCCCTTCATGGAACGCTTCGCCCTCGCCCGCGCAGCCGGCTTCACGCACGTCGAGATCCCTCGCGGCTCGTCCAAGCGGTGAGCCGCGCGCCTCCGGAAAGATCGCCCCCGCATTGCTCATGAAAATTACCCCAATAACGCTCGGCCTGCTCCTCGTGGGGTCTGCCATCCTCGGTCATGCCGGCGTCTCCCTTCCGCCGGCCGACTCGGCTCCTTTGAAGTTCGCCGCCGCGGAAATCGAGCGCGCGGCGAAAGACTCAAATAAAACCGCGCCCGACGTGGCCATCAGCGTGGTCGCCGGCGCGGCCCAGAGCTACCGCATCGAGCGGGACGGCGCGAAGGTGCGCGTGATCGGCGGCGATGCCACCGGCGCGATGTATGGCGGACTCGACGTGGCGGAGGCGATCCGCCTCGGAACAGTCGATTCGTTGCAAAACTCCGAACACCGGCCGCACATCGCCCAGCGCGGGATCAAATTCAACATCCCCCTCGACAAGCGTCAGCCCAGCTTCGACGACAACGGCACCTCGGGTCAGGAAAACTTCCAGCACGTCTGGGATATGGCGTTCTGGCGCGACTACCTCGATACCATCGCCCGGCAGCGCTACAATGTGCTGAGCCTCTGGAACCGGCATCCGTTTCCCACACTGGTCAAGGTGCCCGGTTACGAGGCCGCAACCCTTGACGACGTTTACGACAAGAAGGGCCGGCTCATCAAAAAAATGCCGCACGCCGAGAAGGTGAAATTCTGGAACGACGTGATCGCCTACGCCCAAGACCGCGGCATCGACGTGTGGTGGTATGTCTGGAACATCCACGTCTATGGCAGCGAGGAGACCAGCTACGGCCTCACCGACAGCCCGGATAACGCGACCACCAAGGACTACATCCGGAAGTCAGTCACCCAACTGTTCGTCACCTATCCGAAGCTCAAGGGCCTCGGCATGTGCCCCGGCGAACACTTCGGCGACAAGAACAAGGATCACGACTTCAAGGAGCAGTGGTGCTGGGACGTCTACGGTGAAGGCATTCTCGATTACAAGAAGCTCAATCCCCAACGCGAAATTGGATTTATCCACCGTTACTGGCTCACGGATTTCAAATACATCGGCCACCGCTTCGAGAAACTCCCCGATGGCTACGACCTCGAATACAAATACTCCCGGGCTCGCCTCTACTCCGCACCCAACCCTCCGTTCGTGAAGAAGGACATTCTCGACGCGACTCCGGCCAACATGAAGACGTGGTGGAATCTCCGGAACGACGACATCTTCCTCGTGCGCTGGGGCGATCCGGACTACGTGAAACAAACGGTGCTCGCTTTTCCCGGCAACGGCCGAACCGCCGGTTATGTGCTGGGCTCGGATCGCTTCTGCTGGGGCCGCGAGAGCGCTAGCAAGACGCCCAGTTCGCCGCGCCAACTCGAAAACGAGAAGCACTGGTATTCCTTCCTGCTCTGGGGTCGGCTCGGCTACGATCCGCAGACCTCTCCCGATTTGCTCAAGGCGCTCATCGCGGACCGCCTCAAAACCACGCAGGGCGCCAAGCTCTACGACACGTGGCAAGCCGCGTCCCGGATCATTCCGCTCGTGAACCGCACGCGCTACGTGCCGTGGGACTACATGTGGTGGGTGGAAGGCTGCCGCGGCAACCTGCTCGACAAAAGCATCCAGGGTTTCCACACCGTCGACATCTTCCTCGACCCGCGCTGGGGCGGCATGGAAGGCACCCAGCACATCGGCATCCCCGAATTCGTCTCCGGGAAAAAGACCTCGGGCATCACGCCGCTCGCCTCCGCCGATCAACTCGAGGCCCTCGCGAACGACGCGCTCAAAGGCGCCGCCGAAATCACCGACCGCGGCAACGCCGAGCTGCGCGAAACCCTCGGCGACATCCGCACCCAGGCCCGCCTCGGCCAATACTACGCCGCTAAAATTCGCGGTGCCGTGTCCGTCGGACTCTTCCGCAAAACCGGCGAGGCCAAGCACCAAACCGAAGCCGTCGCCCATCTCGAAAAGGCGCTCACCGCGTGGCACGACTACGCCAAGGAGCTCGATGCCCACTACACCAACAAGCTCTTCATCGCCGGACAGAAGACTTTCGATTGGTTCGACGATTCCGGGCCGAGGGCGGACATCGCCATCGCCAGAAAGGGCGCGCCTTGAATTCGTCGCGAAATCCACCGGCCGTGAAATCCAACCTCATTCGTTTCGTGCTGCTGCCCCTCGCGATGATGGGCGCCGCCGCCGCGCTCAACGCGGCCGAAGTCACCGTCGCAGCGCCGGACTCGCCGGTGCTGCGATTCGCGTTGGGCAAACTGGATGCCGCGTTCCAGCGGCAGTCCATCGTCGTGAAGAGGCAAGCCATTGGTAGAGCCGACGGTTCCGCGGCGATCGTGGTCGCGGTCGATCCGACCGCGATGGCTGAACTCGGCGCGGACGGTTTCCGTCGAGTGACTACCGCGCAAGGCCTGAAGATCACCGGCGGTGACGAGCGCGGCGCGATGTATGGCGTGCTCGACGCGGCCGAACAGATTCGCCAAGGCACGCCGTGGAACCAGATCCAAGATCGCACGGTGAAGGCGCAGTTCGGGTTTCGCGCCATTAAGTTCAACCTGCCGTGGGCCGCCTACCGCGCCAGCCCGGTCATCGAGCAGCACGATGCCACCTGCCGCGATCTGAAATTCTGGGAGGCGTTCCTCGATATGATGGCGGAGAATCGCTTCAACACGCTCACGCTTTGGAGCCTGCATCCGTTCCACACCATGGTTCGCCCGAAGAATTTTCCGGAGGCGAGCCGGTTCACCGATGCCGAGCTCGCCGAATGGCAGACGCTCTGGCGCGGCCTCTTCGCCATGGCGAAGGCGCGCGGCATCGAAACCTATCTGATCAATTGGAACATCTTCGTTTCGCCGGAATTCTCCCGCGCACACAATGTCGCCCGCTGGAGCGATGGCGGCCGGCACATCGGAGGCGAGGCGGAGAACAGCGAGATCGTCGTCCGCTACACGCGGGAAACCGTGACGCAGGTCCTCAACGAGTATCCCGATCTCACCGGGCTGGGCATCACGCTGGGCGAACAGATGGGCGGCATGAACCCCGAGCAACGCCGCGGGTGGCTCGACCGCACTTTCTTCGCCGGCATGGCCGACGCCAAGCGGACGACCAAATTCATCTACCGCGCCCCGCTCTCAGCGAACACCAGTTCCAACGGCACGACCAGCGAGGAGAACGACCGGCTCACCCGCACGCAGATCGAGAAACTCCCCGCCAACGTCACCGGTCCGGTGTATGTCGAGTTCAAGCACAACTGGTCGCACGCCCTTTCCTCGCCCGACCTCTTCATGGTTCACGGCGGCACGCTATCGGACGCTTATTGGAACCCGGCGCCGACGCGCCACAAGGTGGTGTGGACGATGCGCAATGAAGACATCTTCGTGCTGCGCTGGGGCCAGCCCGACTTCGTGCGCGCCTTCGTGCAAAACCAGCAGAAAGACTACGTGGGCGGAGCGATCATCGGCTCGGAATGCTACATCCCGGCGCTCGATTACATCTCCGCACCCGGACCTCACAAGAACTGGCGTTTCGCGTTCGAGCGGCAATGGCTCTTCTACGCAGTGTGGGGCCGCCTGCTCTACGACAAGAGCACCCCGGATCGGGTCTTTGCCGGATTGCTGGAGCATCGCTTCGGCGCCGGTTTGGGTGACGATCTGCTGCAGGGGTGGAAACTCGCCAGCCAGGTGCCCCTGCACTTCGCGTCATTCTACCGGGGCACGTGGGACGGCTCGATCCAGACCGAAACGTTTTCATCTTGGATCGACAAGGACGATGGCGGACGGACGTTCTTCGATATCGACGCCTTCATCAAACGCCCCGTGCTCGATACCAAACGCTACGTGAACATCGCCGATTTCGTGAAGGCCAACGGCGTGGTCGCGCCGGGCGTCCTTTCGCCACTCATGCTGGCGGCGCAGCTCGACCGCGATGCGGCCGACGCGGCGCAACGCGTGGCGGCCATTCGCCGCAAAGCGAAACCGTCGCCCACGCTGGAATGCGAAATCACCGACATCGAAGCCTGGGGCGCCTTCGGTCGCTACTTCGCCGAGAAGCTCCGCGCAGGCGTGGCCCTCGCGACCGCCCGGGCCAAAAAGGACCCGCAGCAACAGCAGCTCGCGGTCGCCGCCTTGGAGCGGGCCTTGGTTCACTGGGAACGATTGGCCGAACTGGGCGGGAAATTCAACGCGCTGCCGGTGCTGGCCAGCTCCCGAGCGCCTTTCTCCTGGGCCGCGCTCACGCCGGCCGTCAAACGCGACATCGCGACTGCACAGGCAGGGCTATGACGCTCCTTGGCGCAACCTCTCGCATCGAGCGAGGGGCTCGACTGCTTGTGCTCGCCGCCAGCCTC
>JBEANZ010000649.1:0-7237 GCA_041165185.1 Verrucomicrobiota bacterium
AAAACGTCGGGCGTCTCATGGCCCGCCTCAAGGAGCGCCAGCTCCTCGCCAACACCATCGTCATCTTCATGTGCGATAATGGCCCCGATGGGGCCCGCTTCGTCGGTCCGATGCGCGGCAAGAAAACCGAGGTGCTCGACGGTGGCATCCGCTCTCCGTTTTTCCTGCACTGGCCGGCGCGCGTGCCGGCCGGCACGACAAGTGATCGCATCGCCGCCCACATCGACGTCATGCCCACGTTGCTCGCGGCCGCCGCCGTTCCGGTTCCCGCCGGCCTCAAGCTCGACGGCCGCAATTTTCTCCCGCTGCTCGATGGCGAAAAAGCCGACTGGCCCGACCGCGCGCTTGTGCTGCAAACCCGCCGCGGCGATCAGCCCATCGCGGCGCACAACATGGCCGTCCGCACCCAACGCTGGAAACTCGTCCATCCCTCCGGCTTCAACCGCGAGACACCGCCACCCGATTCTCCGTTCGAGCTCTACGATGTCATCGCCGATCCGATGGAGCGCACCAACCTCGCCACGCGTGAGCCCGCCACGCTCCAAAAACTGCGCGACACCTACTCCGTCTGGTTTGCCGATGTGTCCTCCACGCGTCCCAACAATTTCGCCCCGCCCCGCATCATCATCGGCTCGGACAAAGCCCCGATCACGTTTCTCTCGCCGCAAGAGTGGCGCGTGCCCGCGACCGGCGACAACGGCCGCGAGGGTCACTGGCTGCTCCACGCCGGGCGCGAGGTCTCTTACTCGGTCGAGCTCCGCTGGCTGAAACCCATCGCGCCCGGCATGCTCGAACTCACGGCCGGCTCGGTCAAACGCACGGTTGAAGTGAGCGCCGCCACCGACCGCGTTACGATGGATCGACTCGCGCTGCCGGCGGGCGACTTTGATCTCTCGGTTGTGCACCGCCACGGCGAGACCAGCGAGGGTTCCTATCACCTGACACTCACCCGCATCCCGTAACCTTGGTCGCTTTCACCCCATGAGAATGCCCTTACCCCGCCTCGCGCTTGTCGGCGCGGCGATCACCTCGCACCTCGCCGCTCAATCCGTGACGCCTGCCGCCACCGGTGATACAGTGAAGTTGAATCCCTACGTGATCAGCGCCGAGACCGACAACGGCTACGCGCCGACCGAAACGCTCTCCGGCACGCGCCTCAAGACCGCCGCGAAAGACATCCCGCCCGCGATTTCGATCATCTCCGCCGACATGCTCGCCGATTTGGGCGCGCTGAATTTCAACGACGTGCTCGATTTCCTCCCGAGCACCGCGCGCTACCAGAACAACGAGGGCGACGTCGACAACAACGGCCAGCGCACGGGAAATCCCTACACGGTCCGCGGATTCCGATCCGACAGCCTCACGACGAATTTCTTCACCGAGCTCACGCCCATCGATTCCTACAACACGTCGCGCTTCACGTTCACGCGCGGCCCCAACTAGATCCTCTTTGGCGTCGGCAATCCCGGCGGCGGGCTCGACATCGTGACCAACCGTCCCGACCTCAAGAAGAACTCCCGCTCCCTCAGCCTGCGCGTGGATAGCTTCGACAGCTACCGCGTCGCGATCGATGCCAGCCAAGTCCTCGTTCCTTAAGAACTCGGCCTGCGGATCGACCTGCTCCAAGAGGATCGTCGGCGCTACATCACGCCGGCCAAGAGCGAGCGCGGCTCCATTTTTTTCGCCACCACCTACCAGCCCTTCCCCGCCACGACCATCACGCTGAACGGCGAAAGCAACCGCATCCGCCAGCAAATCGGCCGCTCGGTCGTCTCCTTCGATCAACTCACTCCGTGGCTCGCTGCAGGATCGCCCACCAAGCCCGTCTACGGCAACACGGCCGCGGCGAACGGCCTCGAATTCAACAACGGCAACGGTTACGTGGTCGCAGTCGAAGGCCAGTCCGCGATCACGCCGATGAACTGGCGCTCGTCCGCCCTCGGCACCCGATTCCGCGTCAACGGCGCTCTCAACAATCGCGTCAGCTACGCGCGCGCCTCGGTCGTCCCGCTCAACATCAACCTCGGCGGCGACGGCGATTCCACCAAGCTCGATTCGCACAACGCCTCGCTGTTCATCCAACAGGCCGTCGGTCGGAAGCTCTTCATCGAGGTCGCCGGAAAATTCGAGCATCAGTTTCTGCGCAGCTTCGAGGGTATGAGCGGCACCGACAACGCCGTGCGCGTCGACGCCAACGCCCAGTTGCCCAACGGCCAGCCGAATCCCAGGGCCGGCAAACCTTACGTCGAGACGAGTGCCGCCTTCTGGGTCACGCGCCCGACGGACGATGCGCAAGGTCGCATCACGGCGTCCTACGAAATCGATCTCACTCAGCGGCGCCTCTTTGATCGCCAGCTCGGCAAACTGACGTTCGGCGCGCTGTTCAACTACGAGCGGCTCCATCAACTCCTCGACAACGCCCGCGAGGTGAACATCACGCCGCTGCTCACGACGGGCACGTTCGGCCGGCTCGACAACGCCGTGAATAACCTCCATCGGCGCACCTACCTCGTGCCCGGCGCCAACAACTACCTCACGACCGACTGGGCGCCGATCAACGCCGGCGGCATCCGCTCCAACTACGAGCGCGTGCGCGCCACCCCGCGCGACAACCTCAGCGACACGAAGGCGATGGTCTTCTCCGCGCAAGCCGACCTGCTCGACAATCTCTTGGTCGGCACCGTCGGCGTCCGCCGCGATCGCGTGTTGCAGGAGCAGGGTGTGTTCGAGCGCGACGCCCGCGGCGTCTTCGCCGACCTCAAGGGCTCCACCGGCACCCTCACCACCAACGATCGCGGCCGCACCTACTCCTACGGCGCCGTGCTCAACGCCACGAAGTTTCTCAGCGTGTTCGCCAATCGCGCGACCAACTTTGTCCCGTCCAACCAATCTGTCGTAAACATCGACGGCGTGCCCGCCGCGCCCATCGAGGGCGAAGGCTACGACATCGGCGTCAAATTTAGTCTGCTCGGCGGAAAATTGCAGGGCTCCCTCGATCGTTTTTCGACGACGCAGAAAAACGTCACCGACAATACGCTCTCCGGCCAAAAGCGCGCCGCGATCGACGCCATCTGGGGCGCGATCGATTTGAACCGCGTGCCGAATCCGCAGTGGGGCGAGTTCAAGTCGACGCAGACCGAAGGCTACGAATTCCAGCTCGTGGGCAACCCGACGACGAATCTGCGGCTCATGTTCACCGGCAGCAAAAACATCACGACCATCGCCGACCGTGGCGCGCGTCTCTTCGCCTACATCGCCCGCAATCTCCCCGAGTGGCAGGCCAAGTCCGCTCTGCCCGTCAACTCCACGCTCGGCGCGACCGTCGGCGCCCTCACCACGCTCGTCACCAACGAAGCCGCCAACGACAAACTCACCATTGGCATCCGCCAGACGCGCTCCAGCGAATGGCAGTTCAGCGGCGTCGCCCGCTATCGCTTTGATCCCGCGTCGCGACTCAAGGGCTTTGCCCTCGGCAGCGCCTACACCTGGCGCGACGAACCCGTGATCGGCTACAAGGTCCGCCCCGGCACCGCGCTGCTCGACATCTCCCAGCCGTTCTTCGGCGCGAAGACCTTCAACGTCGACGCGTGGCTCGAATACAGCCGCGTGATCCTGGAAAAGCGCATCCGCTGGGAGTCCCAACTGCGCGTGCAGAATGTGATGAACAACCGCAACGTCGCCCCATGGACCGCCCTCGACGACGGCGCGGGCGGCCGCTTCGTCGAACAACGCCTCATGCCCAGCGCCCTCGCTGTCTCACTGAGCTCGACCTTCCGGTTCTGAAGACTCTTCCCCGTGAACTCATCCCTTCGCCTCTCGCTACTCTCCCTTGTCATCGGCCTAACCGGCTCCGGCGCGACGGGTGCCCCCATGGCACCTGTCACGCCCAACATCGTCGTGATCCTTAGCGACGATTATGGTTACGGCAGCGCCGGTGCCTACGGCGCTGATCCCGCGCTCGTGCGCACGCCCAACCTCGATCGCCTCGCCCGTGAGGGTCGGCGCTTCACGGACGCCTACACGCCGTCCTCCGTCTGCACGCCGACACGCTACGCCCTAATGACCGGCCGCTATTGCTGGCGCACGTCGCTCAACCACGGCGGTGTCGCGAACACCCTCGACCCGCTGCTCATCGAAACCACCCGTCCGACCATCGCGTCGCTGCTGAAGCAACACGGCTACGCCACCGGCTTCATCGGCAAGTGGCATCTCGGCTACAGGACCGAGCCGCGGGTTGACTACACGAAGGAACTCAAGCCCGGTCCGCTGGAACTCGGCTTCGACTACCAATTCGCCGTGCCGCAAAATCACAACGACCAGAGCCGCGTGTTCGTCGAAAACCATCACGTCTTCGGCCTGCGCTCCGCCAAACTCACGCCCGCCCCTGGCAAGCTCGGACTCGACGCGCCCGAGCGCGACGATCCGAAAACCATGGGCGATCTCACCGAGCGCGCCGTCGGCTGGCTCGCGAAACAGGCCGGCCAACCCGCGCCGTTCTTCCTCTATTTCGCGCCCGTCGCCGTGCACGAACTCGTGACGCCGTCCGCCGAAACGACGGGCACGAGCAAAGCCGGCCCCTACGGTGATTTTATCCATGACCTCGACCGGAGCGTCGGCCGCATCCTCGCCGCGCTCGAAAAACAAAACGCCCTCGACAACACGCTCATCATTTTCACCAGCGACAACGGCGGCGTGATCGGTGGCGGCCAGACTGGCGCGAGCAAGATCGCGATGGACGCGGGCCTGAAAATCAACGGCGCCCTGCGCGGCGGCAAACACGATATCTGGGAAGGCGGCTTCAAGGTGCCGGTCCTCGTGCGCTGGCCCGGCCGCGTCCCCGCCGGCACCACCAGCGGCGAGATGATCGGTCTCGTTGATATTTTCGCCACCGTCGCCGCCGTCGTCGGCGAAACGAAACTCGACCGCGCCACCACCGCACCCGACAGCATCAACGTCCTCCCCGCGTTCCTCGGCCAGTCCACCGCGCAACCTCTCCGCCGCGACCTTATCCTCCAAAGCGCCAACGGCGTCTACGCGCTCCGCAGCGGCCCATGGAAATGGATCGACGGCGTCCCGCTAGCGCCGAAAGGAAAAAAAGCCCCTGCTGCGACCGGACCGAAGGCCGATCAATTCCGCCCGCGCCTCATCAACCTCGCCGACGATCCCGGCGAAACCAACGACGTCGCCGCCGGGCACCCCGAAATCGCACGTGAACTCGCCGCGACCCTGAAACAGCAACGTGCGCAGGGCTTCAGCCGCGAATAATTACCCCCTTTCGTTTGCCCTCCGTTCAGCCTATGAGCGCAGTTGTTCATTCCCTTGGTTTCCCTTTTGATCGGCGCACCTTTATGAAGGCGAATCCTTGGTTCGACATCGACCGTGTGCCGCAATGGCTGAAAGAAAAATGCTCCGGCTATGCCGCTCCCAAAGCGAAGACGATTGCCAACGCGCTCGCGCCGGGCTTTAGCCGAAATGCCGCTCGTTTAGGTCGTAAACGACGGATTGTCCGCTACGCCGGTCGCACCAGAGGCACTAGCCAATGGTTGGAAACGGCTTCGACTCTTGGGCGCCTGCAAATTCAACCGCTCCGCAATTTGGGTCGCACGAAGTTTGCGGAAGATTGCATAGCCCGTGCGACGTTTTGCTCCTGCGGCTTCGGGCTGGCCGCCGATCACAGTTTCCTTCTTTCGTTCACATCGAGCGGCTCGATGCGGAGGGCGCGGACGAGAGAGCGGCAGGATGGTATGCGCGTCTCGTCGGCAAAATCCGACGAGATCACGGTGATGACACGAGCTTCGGCTTCGGTGATGGCGGTGTAGATTTCCGTGAGGTTTTTTCCGTTGATGGTGACGCGGTGCGTCGCGAAGGAGAGTTCCAGCGCGGTATCGTCGAGGCTGAGGGTGAGTTTGAGCAGGCACGAATAGGGCAACGCGATCTGCTCGCGTCTTGAATGCAGCCGCAGGAACACCGCCGGGATTTCCCGTTTTTCCAGACAGCGTGGATCGGTCGGGCGGAAGGAGGCGTCGCTTGTTTGAAGCATGGCTTTAGAATCGAATCCTCACGCCTTGCGACGGCGTGGGTGCCGACAGGACGTGGCGCGGAGCCGACGGCTCAACCGGTGCTGGCCGGATCGCCGACTGGCGCGGTGCGACGGTGTTTTGTTGTGCGAGAATTTTCTTCGTTTCCGGTTCTGATTTGATCCGAGGTTGCGCGTGCGCGACGAAGCACGCGCGCACGTGCAAAAGGTGCCGCCAGCCGCGAGCGAGCACGGAGGGCAGGTCCATCCCGAGCGCGTGCTGGCGCACGAACTCAACTGCCGAGGTGCGAGCCTCGCTTTTGAGCCCGGTCGCGGCGAGGAAGGCCTCGCGATCCGGCACGAAGACGCGGATGGCCTCACGGCCGCGCGTGGCGGACACATACAATCCCTCAAGCGACATCGCGCCGGCGAGAAACACTTTGTCCACGGTGAGTCCCTGCGCGGCGTGCGAGGTCAGCGCGTAGCCGTGGACAACTTCCCGCGTGCGCAAGCGCGAGCCGTCGGCCAGCACCAAGCGGCCATCGGATGCGACGGATCGGACGATGACGGTGGTGCCGTTGGCGAGGCGACGAGTTTTGCCTTCAGTAGTCTCGACGGTGCTGACAGCGCGCACACGCACGCGTTCGCCGGCCGCGATGGGCAATGGGCGTTCTTCGCACACGGTCCACGTCGCGCCGGATTGACGGGGCGAGACGGAAGATTCTTCCGCGCCGTGCGCGACGATCACGCGGCGCTTTTCTTTTCGGACGACGCGCAACTCGTCGCCTTTCGCAAAGTGTTTCGTCGCCTTGTGCGCCACGAGAACGTCACCGGACTGATAAAGCCGCGCGTCCTTTTGCTGGGCCTTGGTCCAGTCCTTGGCCCGGAGCGAATGGAACGTGTGGTCGGCACTTGTGAGTTGGCCGGCGGCGCGGAGCTTTTCGCGGGCATGGGTGGTCAGGGCGTCGATCTCCGCCCACGTGGGCGCGACCATGAGGGCGGTCTTGGCGCGTTCGACGGTGCCGGACTTGGTGCGGACGGATTTCGTTTCCTGCGCGGCGGCGAACCATTCGTTGACTATCTGCACGCGGCGCGCGGTGGGATTCTCGATTTCGACGACCGCGCCCATCGCATCGAGCTTCTCCAAGCCCTCGCCGATCTTACCGGCGGCGAGCGCCTCGGCGGCGGCGCGATAGGCCGGGTTGACGGACTGGCGGCGCA
>JBEANZ010000650.1:0-7467 GCA_041165185.1 Verrucomicrobiota bacterium
AGCTCTTCGCCGACGGTTCCGGCATCTACGACGTGAAGCGGCCTTTCTACGGCCCGACCGAAAGCAACGTCGACCTCTGGATCGGTTACAGCCGCAAGCTGAGCGACAAGATCCGGTGGAGCGCGCAACTCAATGTGAAGAACGTCGGCGTCGGCAACCGCCTCATCCCCGTGAGCGCGCAACCCGACGGCACCTACGACACGATGCGCATCGCCGAACCGCAGACGTGGCTGCTGACGAACACGTTTGAGTTCTAGGCCGACGTCCTCGAAAAACTCCGCTCGGCAACGAGTCGGGCATCACCGCCGCCGGCGCCGGGTCGCCGGCCCACTCCGGGCTTGAAGTGCCCGGAGGTTTTCCGCTGCCTGCGCCTGGACGCGATGCCGCCCCACACCGATCAAGCGCGCTGGTTTGCCGAGGAGGTCGATCCTCATCGCGGTGCGCTGCGCGCCTACGTGCAGCGAGCGTTTCCCGGCGTGCGCGATGTCGACGATGTCGTGCAGGATTCGCTGCTCCGCATCTGGACCGCCCGCGCGAGCCGCCAGATCGGCTGCGCCCGCGCCTTCCTCTTCAAGATCGCGCGCAACCGCGCCCTCGATCTCCTGCGCCACGACGACGCTTCGCCGCTCGTCGGCGTAAGGGATTTGGCCGCGTTGTCCGTGGCAGAGGATGCCCCCTCTCCGGCCGATGCGCTCTCCACCACGGAAAAAATCGAACTCGTCGCCGATGCCATCGCCGACCTGCCGGATCGTTGCCGGGAGATCGTCGTCCTCCGCAAACTCTCGGGCCTCTCGCAACGCGAGGTCGCCACGCGGCTCGGCCTCTCCGAGCGCACCATCGAGGTGCAGGTCGCGCGCGGCACGCGGCGTTGCGCGGAATTTCTCCGTCGCCGCGGCCTGACGTCCGCCGACGCGAACCTCTGATCATGCACGACGGCAAAACCACCCCGCCGCTCACCGCGGACGCCGCGCTCGATTGGCCTGGCCGCGCCGCGACGGCCGATGCCGTGCTCGCCGCCGTCGAGCGCCGGGTGCAACGCCGCCGCCAACTCCGTCGCCGCGCCGCCGCGGCCGTCGCCTCGCTCGCCCTCCTCCTCGTCGCCGTCGGCACGACGTGGTTTCGCCCCGCGGCCTTCTCGCCTGCTCCCGCATTCGCCACCGGTGCTACCGTCACGCAACCCGCCCGCCAGTTGCTCGCCGACGGCTCGCAGATTGAACTCAACGGCGATGCCCAGGTGCGCGTCGAATTTTCCCCCGTCGTCCGTCGTGTCATCATCGTGCGCGGCGAAGCCCACTTCGAGGTCGCACACGACACGGCGCGGCCCTTCGTCGTCGTGGCGGGCGAGGTCGCGGTGCGCGCCGTCGGCACGGCGTTTTCCGTGCGGCTGGCACCGGGTGATGTGAACGTCCTCGTGACCGATGGCCGCGTCGCCGTCGACCGCGCCACGGTCGATCCGGTTGCCACTCTGGCGCAGCCGCTCGCGTTTGTCGCGAAGGGCGCGCGCGTCGTTGTCGCTGCGGCTGACCTCATCCCTTCCGCCCCGCCGCCCGTCGTCGTCGCGGTCTCCGCGCCCGAAATCGCCGAGCAGCTCGCGTGGCGCGTGCCGCGCCTCGAGTTCAACGACACGCCGCTGCGCGAGGCCGTCGCGCTCTTCAACCGCCACGGCAACGTGCGCCTGCGCCTCGCGGCCCCCGCGCTCGGCGAATTGCGCGTCAGCGGCATCGTGCGCGCCGACAACACCCCGGCGCTCCTGCAGCTCCTGCGCGCCGACTACGGCGTCGAGGCGCAGCCCCGCGGCGACCGCGAATTTGTGCTGAGTCGCGCGCGTTAGTTTTCACTGCGTTCGTTTCCACCGGTCGCCCGCCCCCGCGTGCGATTTTCGTAAGGGATTTTCCGCCGTCATCCGTGGACGATGGCGACGACGCGCTGCGTCCGCCTCCCACCACATGCCGCGTCCCACGCCTCCTCTTCGCCTGCTCTGCTGCCTGACGCTGCTCTGCGTGCCGGCCTTCCACGCCTATCCGGCCGACGTGGCCCGGCGTCCGTTCAACCTGCCGGCTGACGACGCGGAAAATTCCCTCCGCCTCTTCGCAACCCAGTCCGGACTCGAGGTGCTCTTTTCCCGTTCCTCTACGGCCGGGATTCGCACGAAAATTCTCCAGGGCGACTACGCCCCGCTCGAAGCGATGGCGCTGCTCCTCGCCGGCACGCCGCTCGTCGCCACGACCGAGCCGCGCTCCGGCGCCATCGTCGTCAGCCGCCCCCGCGTCGCCGCCCAGCCCACGCCCGGTGGCGAGCAGGGAACCGCGACCGAGCCGACCAACCCACTTATGACCAACCCGAGCAAATCACCGCGCGTTCTTCTCACCGCCCTCGCAGGCTGGTTCGCCGCGACCTCGCCGAGCGACGCGCAGACGCCAGCCGGCGCACGGTCGGCCGCCGCCACTCCGGCCGTTGAGACGGTTAACCTCGCCGCCTTCGTCGTCACCGGCTCCAACATCCCCACCGCCGCCGACGCCGTCGCGGCACCGATCACGATCATCAATCGCGACGAGATTGAGCGCACCGGCGTCGGCTCCAACCTCCTCGAAGTCGTGCAGACGCGCCTGCCCAGTTTTGCGGGCAGCGGAAATCTCGGCGCGACCAACGGCAACATCGCCGGCGGCTCCGCCACTTCCGGCGGCTCGCAACTCTCGCTGCGCAATCTTTCAACGCTCGTCCTCCTCGACGGTCGCCGCCTGCCTGACAGCGGCGCCAGCGCGCGCGGCGGCCGATCCTTCGTGGACGTTAACCAGATCCCGCTCGCCGCGATCCAGTCGATGGAGGTGCTGACGGACGGCGCCTCGGCCATCTACGGCTCCGATGCCGTCGGCGGCGTCGTGAACGTGAAACTGAAACACGATTTCCAAGGCCTCGAAATTGGCGGACGCTACGCCCGCTCCACGAGTGACGGCGATTACACGCAGCGCTCCGCCTATCTCGTGGCCGGCGCCAAGACCAACCGGCTGAGCCTCACGCTTTCCTTCTCCACGTCGGACATCACGCCGCTGTTTCAATCCGAGCGCCCGTTCTCGAATCCGCAGCGCGGCAAATCCGCGACGATTTCCGGCGCGCTGGGTCAGTCGTCGACCGCGTTCCCGACCGCGTTTCTGCGGGCCGATTTGAAATCTCCCAGCGCCGCGACGCCGACCGGTCCCGCCGCCGTCTTCGCCGACCTCAATGCCCTCGTTGCCTCCGGCATCTATCAAGCCTCCTCTGTCCAACCGATCGCCGACACCTTCGATCTGGCGCCGTTCGTCACGCTCACGATCCAATCGCGCAAGCGCGCGCTCACGCTCGCGAGCACCGCGAAACTAATCCCGGAGCGGCTCGAACTTTTCGTCGAGGCGATGGACTCGCTCAGCGAAAGCTGGTCGCAGCAGGGCGCGCTTGGCATCACGACCGCGGTCCCGGTCAATGCTCCCTACAATCCCACGCGGTCGGCGCTGTTCGCCGCGTTTCGCTACACGCCGGATGTGCGGCGCGCGACCAACTCCGCGCAATTGCGCCGCTTCGTCGGCGGCTTCCGCGGCAAGCTCGGCGACCGTTTCCAGTGGGAAGCCGGCTACAACACGAACACCAACCGGCTCGAAAATTCCCTCGGCGGACAATACTACGCGCCCAATCTCCAGCTCGCCCTCGCCGGCGGCTACGATGCGAATGGCAACGCGCAGGTCGGCGGACGCTTCGCGCGGATTTTCCGCAACTACAACGCGCCGGCCAACACCACCACGCTCGCGCAATGGCAGGCCGCGATCACGCCGGCCAACTCCCTCGTCCAACCCGCGATCGATTTGCTCGCGCGGCCGGAGGGGATTTCGCCGTCCGTCTTCGACAACATCCGCGGCGCGACCGCCAATGTCTTCGAGGCCGGGCTCACGCAGCTCGACGCGCGCGTCTCCGGTTCGCTCTTCGATCTGCCCGCCGGCCCGCTCGGCGCGGCGCTCGGCGTGGATTTTCGCGAGGAGAAACTGGTCGGCACGCCGGATGAAAATTCCTTCAGCACCGGCCCCACGTCGCGGCGCTGGCAGAACGGAAATTTCTTCGATCCGATTTCGCGCAAGCGGACCATCGACGCCGGCTTCGCCGAGATTCGCGTGCCCCTCACGAGCGAGCGCATGAATGTGCCCGGCCTGCGCCTGCTCGAGCTATCGGCCGCCTACCGCTACGAAAGCTACAGCGATGCCGGCGCCTCCCGCGTGCCGAAATACGGCGTGCGCTGGCGGCCCGTCGGCGACGAACTCACGCTGCGCGGCACTTACTCCGAGGCTTTCGTCGCGCCGTCGCTCTTCTCGCTCTTCGGCCCCACCACCGAGGGCGCCACCGCCGCGGGTGTCATCCAGACGGTGTTCGGCGTGGCCGGTTTCGGCCGCCAACGCTCCGGCGCCAACCCCGATCTCAAGCCGTCCACGGCGAAGACTTCCTCGTTCGGCGTGGTCTATTCGCCGAAGGCCCTGAAGCGGCTCACGCTCGGCCTCGATTTCATCGAGGTGAAACAGCAGTCCCTCGTCGGCGTCGCCGGCGCGGCCAACATCCTCGGGAGCGTCGATGCCGCCGGACCGGCCTCGCCCTTCATCAACCAGGTGGCGATCGGAAATTTCCCCACGAATCCCGATCCGTCGCTGCCGGCGCCGACCCGCGTCACGTCGGCCGGGCAACTCTCCGCGCTGCTGCGCTCGGGTGTGTCACCCAACGTGGTTTTCGTCACCGACTCCCGAATCAACATCGCCGGCCAAAAACTGAAGGCGCTCGACGTGTCGGCCAACTACGAGTTCCCGCGCTCTGAGTTCGGCAATTTCAACGTCAGCACGGCCGGCACGTTCTTCATCGACTACCAGTTTCAGGCGCTCCCCACGCAGCGCTACTACGAATACGCCGGCCACGTCACGACGCTCGCCGAAGGCCAGGGCACGATCCCCGGCATGAAATGGTTCACCGCGCTCAACTGGAGCCGCGACCGCTGGTCCGCGACGCTCAACAACACCTATGTTTCCAGCGTCGTCGACCTCGGCGCGGGCGGCATCATCTTTGCGACGAGTCCGACGCTGAGGCGCGTGGCGGTGCCGTCCTACACCTCGTGGGATACGTCGGTTTCCTACACCTTCAAAAAAATTGGCCTGCCCGGCGGGAAAAAATTCCTCTCGAGCCTCAGGCTCACCGCCGGGGTCAACAACCTCGCCGACAAAATGCCGCCCTCCGCCCCGCAAGCCTTCGGTGCCGATGTCGGCGCCGACCTCGCGACCTACAACCCGATCGGGCGACTCTGGTATTTCAGCGCCGGGCTGAAGTTCTGAGGAAGATTACCCCAAACATGAGACGGCCATGGTTTGAAAGTAGGGCGGGGTCTGTGACCCGCCCTTTCGCGCGTTGAGTGTTCGGACGGAGGGCGGGTCAGAGACCCTGCCCTACTTTCAAACCGCGTCGCTTCTTCCCGTAAGTTTCAACAATGCTAGTCCCGTCATGAAATACTTGGCTCGGTGGTGTCTGGCGGCATTCGCCGCTCTTCTCGCTTCGTCGGCCGCCCTCGCCGCCGAGCCGCAGCCCAACATCCTCCTCGTCGTCGTCGACGATCTGCGCTTCGACGACTTCGGCGCGGCGGGCCATCCGTTCGCGCGCACGCCGCATCTCGATCGCGTCGCGCGCGAGGGCGCGCAGTTCAAAAACTTCTTCGCGGTCACGCCGCTGTGTTCGCCGAGCCGCGCCAACATCCTCACCGGCCTCGACACCCGCCACCACGGCATCCTCGACAACACCGAGCGCAGCCCGCGCAGCCACGAGCTGCAGACGTTCGCGCGCAACCTCCACGCCGCCGGCTACCACACCGGCTTCATCGGCAAGTGGCACATGGGAAACGATCCCACGCCGCGGCCGGGCTTCGACTACTGGGTCGCGATGAAAGGCCAGGGCGAGGTGGCCGACCCGGAACTTTTTGAAAACGGCCGCCTCGCCCGCGCGCCCGGCTACGTGACGGATATTTTCACGCAGCGCGCGGTGAAGTTCATCGAGCAGCGCCGCACCGCGCCCTTTCTACTGATGCTCTCCCACAAGGCGCTTCATCCGAACAAAGTTCAGCGCGCCGACGGCACCACCGAGGCGATCGGCGAGGGCGGTTTCATTCCCGCCGAGCGGCACAAGACGCTCTACGCCGACGGCCAGCCGCCGCGGCGCGCAAACTACGCCGTGCCGCCGAAGAACAAGCCCGCCCTCGAGCGCCCGATCCCCGGCGTGAAACCGCTCGGCCCCGACACCGTGACGCCCGACGAAACCATCCGCGACCGCCTGCGCATGTTGGCCGCCGTGGACGAAGGCCTCGGCCAGATGTTCGCCGCACTGGAAAAACAAGGCGCCCTCGACCGCACCGTCGTGATGGTGATCGGCGACAACGGCTACTTCTACGGCGAGCACGGCCTCAGCGAAGAGCGCCGCCTCGCCTACGAGGAATCGATCCGCCTGCCGCTGCTGCTGCGTTATCCCCCGCTCGTGAAAGCGGGCGCGGCGCCGACCGCGATGAGCCTCACCACCGATCTCGCGCCGACGATTTTGGAACTCGCCCGCGCCCCCGCGCTGCCCGGCATCGACGGCCGCTCGCTCGTGTCGCTCTTCACGCGCACTCCGGCGGACTGGCGCAGCGCCTTCCTGATCGAATACACGACCGACATCGTGTTTCCGCGCATGTTGAAAATGGGCTACGACGCCGTGCGCACCGAGCGCCACAAATTCATCCGCTACCGCGAACTCCCCGGCATGGAGGAACTCTACGATCTGCAGCAGGACCCCTTCGAACTCACCAATCTGATCGGCTTACCCGCCGCGGCTGAGTTGCGCCGGAAAATGGAAGCCGAGCTCGATCGCTTGGTCGCGGGGTCACGCAAAGTCGATTCGCCGGGAAATCGCTGACTTCCTTGGCGGCGGCAGGCGTGAGTTCTTGCGCGAGGCGCAACGTGTCCGGACGGCGCGGTCACGGTGCCACAGTATGAATCGAGGAGCGATCTGGCGGCGGAAGCTCCGTTGCCAACATCGGGCTTGCGCCGTGCGCGGGCCGGCCAAGCTTCCGCGCCGTGGATTCGCCCCCGTCCAGCTCAGCGCAGTGGTTCACCGCCGAGGTTGCGCCACATGAACCGGCGCTGCGCGCCTACCTCCACGGGCTCGCCGCCCCCTCCGACATCGACGACCTCGTGCAGGAAACCTATGCGCGTCTTCTGCGCGCCCGCGAGCGCGGCCCGATCGCGCATCCCCGCGGACTCCTCTTCGCCACCGCTCGCAACGCCGCCCGCGACCTTTTCCGCCGCCGCACCACGGCCAACACAATTCCGATAACGGAAATGGTTCAGTCGCGCGTCTTCGACTCCGCGCCCAACGCCGCCGAGACCGCCAGCCGCCGGCAGGAGACCGACCTGCTCGCGACTGCGATCGCGGAGCTGCCGCCGC
>JBEANZ010000651.1:0-3576 GCA_041165185.1 Verrucomicrobiota bacterium
TTCCGCGTCGGCGCCGACCGCGAGATGAGCGCGGCCGAGATGGCGATTAACGAGAAGCGCATCGCGCGAAACATCAAAGACGTGATCGCCACCGATGCGTTCGGCACGCTCGCGCGCGACAACCTCGGCGATTTCCTGCAATACCTCCCCGGCGTCGAGGTCGAGGGCGATGGCACCGCGCCGCTCACCGTCGGCCTCCGCGGCATGCCCGCGGAATACACCAACATCGAGATGGACGGCGCGGGTCTCAGCATCCCGCAAACCGGCGGCTCCACGCGCGTCACCGCGCTGCGCGGCGTGACGATGAGCAACGTCGATCGCATCGAGATCACCAAGGGCCCGACGCCCGACTCCGGCGCCGACAGCATCGGCGGCCGCATCAACATGATTCCGCGCTCCGCCTTCGAGCGCAGTCGGCCCGAGCTGCGCTACCGGACGTTCCTGCTGATGAACTCGGATTTTCTCTCGCTCCGCAAAACTCCCGGCGGTCGCGAGGGCGGCGATGGCAAGGCGCTGAAGTGGTTTCCCGATTTCGAGGTCAGCTACGTCAACCCTGTGAGCAAAACCTTCGGCTACTCGCTCAATGCCTCGCGCAACGATTTCTTCAGCAGCGCCCGCCTCCTCCAGCGCACCTACAGCACGACCAACTCCTCCGCGACCGCGCCGTATCTCACGACGATCAATGCGCAGGCGGGGCACTCGTTTTCGCGGCGCAGCGCGCTCGGCGCGAAATTCGATTTCCGCCTCGGCGCGCGCGACACGGTTTCCGTCGCCTACAACTTCAACCGTTACTGGGTCGATTTTGGCAACAACCAGATGACCTACGGCACCGGCACGATGCTCGCGCCGCTCGCGGGCGGCGGGCGCAACGCGACGACCGGCGACTTCGGCCCCAACTTCACGCTCGGCCGCGCGGGGCAGGGCAGCGTCACGCAGCTCGTCACGCAAAACGCCTACCAGACCACGCAGACGCATCAGGGTCAGCTCACCTATCGCCACCGCGGCCCGCAGTGGGACCTCGAGTCCACCGTCGCGAAAAGCAAAACCCTCCTCACCTACCGCCTCGATTCCTACGGCCAGCTCGGCCAGGGCCGCCTCGGGCTCACGGGTGTCAACGTCCGCTTCGACGACATCACCGACGCCGGCACCGCCGACAAAATCACCGTCACCAACGCCACCACCGGCGCCGTCATCGACACCACGCAGCTCGCCAACCTCGGCGCCTACACCACGCCCACCGTCGCGATGCGTGATATCAAAAACAATTTCACCAACGCGAAATTCGACGCCACGCGGAAATTCCAGCCTGCCGATTTCTCATGGCTCGTGAAGACCGGCGCGCTCTTCAAGCAGGCCGCCAAGGACCGCGCGCAGCCGCAGACCACGCGCAACTACACCGGCCCCGCCTTCACCGCGCTCCCTGCCGGCACGCTCACCGATCCCGATTTCAATTTGCGCGGGCCGCAGGGGATGTTTGCCGCGCAGCAATGGCTCAGCATGAAGCGTGGCTACGATCTTTATCAGGCCAACCCGGCCTACGCCACGACCGCCGCCAACTCCACCGCCGTCGCCGCGACCGACTACATCGCCTACGTCACGAGCCTCGAGGAATCCTCCGAGGCGATCACCGCCGGCTACCTGATGGCCGATGCGTCGTTTTTCCAGAACCGTCTGCGCCTCGCCGGTGGCGCGCGCTATGAGCACACGCACGTGATCGCGCGCGGCACGCTCACGAATCTCCAGCTCCAGTTCCGCCACGACGCCAACGGCAAACTCGTCGACGGCAACCCCGCGCTCCCCGGCGTGCAGACCGTCCCCCTCGCCACCGATCCGCTCGAGGTCGCGAAGCTCACCCGCCTCCCGCTCGCCAACCTCGTCGACACCACCTACGGCGACCTCTACCCGAGCGTGAACGCCACCGTCACGCTTCGCGAAAATCTCCTCCTCCGCCTCGGCTACGCGCACACCATCGGCCGCCCCACGCTCGCGCAACTCATCCCAACCACGAGCGTGACCGAGGTCACCTCGCCCGCCGAAAACGCGAGTGGCTCCGGCCTCGGCACCATCAGCTCCAGCAACCCCGACCTCCGCCCGTGGAGCGGCCGCAACCACGATATCGCGCTCGAATACTACACGCGCGCCGGCGGCCTCTTCTCCGTCAGCGTCTATCGCCGCGACGTGAAAAACTTCATCTCCACCGTCAGCACCATCGCCACGCGCGCCGACCTCGACGAACTCGGCCTCGACAACGACTACCTCGGCTACCAGCTCAACCATCCGGAGAACGTCACCGGCCAAGTCCGCCAGACCGGCCTCGAACTCTCCGCCCGCCAGCGCCTCCGCCCGTGGCTCTCCGTCTTCGCGAACTACTCCCGCAACCGCGTGACCGGCCTCCGCGCCGGCGATTTCGCCAACGGCCAGACGCGCCGGTGGAACGGCGGCGTGCAGTTCGCCCACCGCGCGCTCTCGATGAGCGCGAACTACAGTTGGACCGGCGTCCGCCGCGGCGCGACGAGCGCCCTCGCGAACAACGCCTTCGTCTGGACGCGCCCGCGCGGCCTCGTGAACGTGAGCGCCGACTACGTCGTCCGCCGCAACACGACGGTCTTCGTCACCGTGAACAACCTCCTCCGCTCCCCGTTGCTCAACGAAACCTACGGCCCGGACACGCCCGCCTACGCGCGCGTCAGCTCCGACCGCCGCGACGGCGCGCAGGTGCAGATCGGGTTGAAGGGGAGTTTCTGACCCGCCGCTCAGCACGCATCAGCAAAGCGTCAGTCCGGCGATGCGACGGAAGTGCGCATCGGAGCTGCACAGACGGGCGTCGTGCTGCACGGCCAGCGCGGCGATCCAGAGATCGTTTGTCGGGATGGCGGCGCCGGCGGTGCGGAGTTGCAGGAAAATCCGCGCGTAGTGTTCGGTGGTCCCCTCGTCGGGCCGCAGGACACCGACGCGCGGACTGGCCAAGAAACGTCGCAAGGTCGTCAGGTTTTAGGCCTCGCGGTTTCCGGAGGAAAATCCGGCCCGCAGCTCGCCGATCACGATCAGCGGGAGAAAAATCCGGTCGGCCGCGCGGACGATTTCAACCCGGCCCGGCACGCCCCGCAGGAAGTCGCTGTAGGCGTTGGTATCGAGTGCGACCGTCATCTGTTTTCAGGTTTCCGCGTCTACCTGCTCAAAGGTCTTGATTGCCGCGTCGAACGCTGGGTCTTCGCGCCACGTGCCGATTAACGAATCAAGATCGTGATGGCCGGCCCCGTTGAATGCGGGCGCTCGCCGGCCGCGAAATTCCTCCAGCCACGCCGCGACCCGGGCCACTTCCACGTCGGGCAGTTGCGCGATGGCGCGTTCGATTTCGGCGACGGTGCTCACGGTGCCAACGCTGCGGACGGTGCGTTTTGGTTCAAGCCGCCAGTTGCACCGAAAGGGCGGGGTCAGCGACCCCGCCCGACAACCGGCGCGCGCGCCGTCGGGCGCCTCACGGTTCGCGCGGGCCCGGCAGCAGGATCGCGTCGTTGCGCCAGCGTGGGGAGCCTTTGACGCTCGTCTCCGAATAGCCGACGGCGATGAGGAAGC
>JBEANZ010000652.1:0-2784 GCA_041165185.1 Verrucomicrobiota bacterium
GACGTCGGCGGCGCCGGCATCGATAACCACGGCAAGGCGCTCCCCGACTCCACGCTAAAGATCTGCTCCGAGTCCGATGCCATTCTCTTCGGTTCCGTCGGCGGTCCAAAGTGGGAGAAACTTCCGCCCAAAGAACAGCCCGAGCGCGCCGCGCTGCTCCCGCTGCGCAAACACTTCACGCTCTTTGCCAACATCCGCCCCGGCCTCCTCTATCGCGAGCTCACCGACGCCTCCCCGCTCAAGACCGAGCGCATCCCCCACGGCATCGACATCGTGTGTATCCGCGAGCTCACCGGCGGTGTTTACTTCGGCCTCCCGAAGGAAACGAAGCCCCTCCCCGACGGCGACGTGCAGGCCATCGACACGATGGTCTACAAGAAATCCGAAATCGAACGCATCCTCGTCACCGCCATCGCGACGGCCCGCGCGCGGAAGAAAAAACTCTGCTCCGTCGACAAAGCCAACGTCCTCGAGACCTCCGTCCTCTGGCGCAAGACCGTCACCGACTACTGCGCCGCGCACGCGCCGGACATCGCGCTCAGCCACATGTATGTCGACAACGCCGCGATGCAGCTCGCCCGCGACCCGAACCAGTTCGACGTGTTCGTCACTGAAAACATGTTCGGCGACATCCTCTCCGACGAGATGGCCGTCATCTGCGGCTCGCTCGGCATGTTGTCCTCCGCCTCGCTCGGCGCGGGAAAAAATTCCCTCGGCCTCCCCTTCGGCCTCTACGAACCCGCCGGCGGCACCGCGCCCGACATCGCGGGCAAGGGGATCGCGAATCCCTGCGCGCAAATCCTCAGCGCCGCGCTGATGCTCCGCTACAGCTTCGGCCTCGAAAAGGTCGCCGCCCGCATCGAGGCCGCCGTCCGCGCCGCCGTCACCAGCGGCACCCGCACCGGCGACATCGCCTTCGGCAAACCCTCCGTCGGCACGAAGGCCATGGCCGACGCCATCATCGCGCAACTCGGCTGACGCCCCGCCGCGAGGCGTCCGCATCGTCGTAGCGGCGAGCACCAGCAAGCCGACGCCGTTCCGCGCCGCCCCCGGAAGCGCCCGCCCAATTGTCCACGCGCACGCGCGCTCTCGCTCGTAGCTGCGAGCGTGAGCGGGTGGATTTTTCCTCCGCGCGCTCGCTGGCCCTCACTCCGTTCGGCGCTGGGAACGCGCGCCGCACTACGGCGCCTTCGCGCCAGTCACCTCCGCGACTGCCGCAAAAAACGCGCGCTTCCTCGCCGAGCTGAGCCCCCAGTTCACGGGCGGCGACTGGTAGCCCTCCTCCATCGCCTCGCCCTTCCGCCGGTAGTCGAACCAGCCCCACGAGACATGCTCGGTGAGCGCGGCGGAAAAATTGTTCACCGGCCGCTCGAAATTCTCGTGGTCGTCCTCGTTGAACAGCACCGGCATCGGGCGGAATCCTGGCACCGCCCGCGTCTGCCGCACCATTTCCGTGATCCGCGCCGGATCGCCCACGCCGTTGCCGTGGATGAGCAGGAAGTCCGACGCGCGCACGACGTTCTCTTGCGGTATCCCGCCGCCGCCGTAGCTCGTGCCGACGAGGAGCCGACGCCCGTCGCGCGTCGTGTTCCTCACGCGCTCGATCAGTTCGTGCACGCGGTCGGGCCGCAGGATCGCGTGATCGTAGGAGCGCGGATTGGTCTCGTTGTTGACCTCGACGAGCACGTTGCGCCAGCCGCCGTCGAGGAACCAGCGCGTCGTCGTGTCCGTCGCGTGGACGACCGCGGCCTCGTCGCGTAGGCGCTCGTCCTGCCCGAAATAAAAATAGCCCACGATGACGACCATCCCGAGCGCATCCGCCGCATCGAGCACACGCCTCATCCGATCCGCAAACGCCGGCCGCAGCGCGCCATCCGCCTCGTAGGCGCCGCTGACCCAGGTCTGCTTCGACGAGTAGCCCTCGGGCGAGCCGCCCTGAAAATTCACCGTTACCGCGAGTAGCCCGTGCGCGCGCCACACCGGCATCGCCGCGATGAACTCGCGGACGTTGCGCTCGGCGTCCCATTTCCCGGTGTCGGGATAGGCCCAACGCGGCGCGGTGGCGGGATTCAAGTCGTCGTAAGTCGCCTGCACCATCCGGCTGTTCATGAGCAGTCCCTCGATGCGGTGGCCGCGCCAGGTGCGCCCCGCATAAGTCGGGCGCCCGTTGAGGTGAAAATCCTCGCCGACGATCGTGACGGCGGTCGCGCGCGCCGGCGCGGCGCACGCGGCGGGAGTGAAAGAAAGCGATGCGACAAGCGCACCGCACAGGAAGCGGAGGGTTGATTTCATGGGGGTGGAAATGCGGGGTGTCGCGGGCCGGGAATCCCCGCGCGTGCCCCGGCAATGCGTGGGTGCCACAAGTCGAGCGTCAAGGGCCGATGCGGCCGGCGATGCGGCCGTCGACTCCCACCGCGGGAAACGCGCTCACCGCCGCCTCGGCAATCGTTCTTGCGATGCGGTGAAACTCTTTTGGTCATTGGCCGCCGCTTCCCCGCCCTGACCCAAACCGTCCCTGTCCGCCCCGTCCTCCGCATTCATTCCATGAAATATTCCCCCCGCGTCGTCCTCCGCTCCACCCGATCCGTTTTGCTCACCGCACTCGCGCTCGCCGTCCCGCTGCACGCGGCCGAGTCCGCGCCCAAGCCCGACGCGAAATCCACGCCGCCGGCCGCCGCCGCAACCGAAGAGACGCTCACGTTGAATCCCTTCGTCGTGTCCGAAAACGACGCCGTCGGCTACGCCGCCACGAGCACGCTCGCCGGCACGCGCATCAACACCGCG
>JBEANZ010000653.1:0-4052 GCA_041165185.1 Verrucomicrobiota bacterium
GTGGCGGTGAGGCTGATGCCGAGGTTCTTCACCTCGCCGAACACGCCGAGCAGATCGGTGTAGGTGAGGCGGCCGTTGTAGCCCCATTTTTCGGCGAGGCCGAGGTAGGTGCCGCTGGCGCCGAGCTTGAACTCGCGGTCGCCGCGCTGGAACGCGGAGCGCGAGACGACGTTGATGGTGCCGCCGATGGCGTCGCCGTCCTTGTCGGGCGTGGCGGCTTTGATGACCTCGATGTTGGCGACGCCGTCGGCGACGAGGTTGCGGGTGTTGAAACCGCCGCGGGCGACGCGGTTGCCGTCGACCTGGAACGCGTTGAATTCGGCGGGCATGCCGCGGATGTTCACGCCCTCGGGGGCGCCGTCCTCGTTTTCGTTCACGGTGAGGCCGGGGAGGCGCTGGAGGACGGCGCCGATGTTGCCCTCGTTCATGGCGCCGAAGGTTTCCTCGGAGACGATGTTGATGATGCCGCGCGCGGTTTTTTGCTGGTTGATCGCGAGCGCCTGGCCGCGCGCGGCCTCGGCGACCTCGAAGGGCTGCATCAGGAGCGCCTCGCTTTTCATCCCGGCGTCGAGCGACGCGAGCCGGTCGGCGGCGATGGTGACGGGCTGCTTGAGCGCATCGAGGCCGACGTATTCGAACTCCACGGTCTGCGCGCCGGCGGGGACGGCGGAGAGGTGGTAGCGGCCGTCGGCGTCGGTGGTGTCGGTGAGATTGGTGCCGACGACGCGGACAAGGGCGCCTTGGAGGGATTTGCCGGTGGCTCTTTCGAAAACGCGGCCAGCGAGGGAACCGGTGGACTGGGCGAGCGCAGTCGCGGCGAGGGCGAGCACGATGAGCAGCAGGCGGACATGGAAAACGACGGGCTTGGTCATGGTCGGGCGGGGTGGGGTGAGGCCGACGTTGGGGCGGCGGCCGGAGACGTCAACGGCGGCGGCGTGAGTCGCGCAACGCGCGCGCCGGAGCGGTGAGGGTTCGGAAAGGACACCGAGGCGGGACGCCTCAGCCAGGACTCGGGGCGGCGGAAACGGCGGCGGGTGTGCCGGCTGATCCGTCAGTAGGTCAGGCGAGTCGTGATCGCGAGCCGGCGCGGGGTGTAGAAATAGCCCGCGTAGGCGAAGGTGCCGTTGGCGGCGCGGATTTGGTGGAGCACGCGCTGTTCGTCGAGGAGGTTGCTCACGTTGACTTGCACGCTGGCGCGCACGAAGCGGTTCACGCGAAAGCCGTAGGAGGCGAACAGATCGTTCGTGAAGCGGTTCGGGTAGAAGAACATCTTCCGCTTCCCGGCGTCGGCGGCGTCGGTATACATGAAGGCGCGGTGGTTCTGCTGGAGGCTCGTGGTGAGGCCGGCGCGCAAGCCGCGGAGGCGGCCCTCGGTGAAGGTGTAGGTGTTCACGAGGCTGTAAGCGCGCTCGGCGTAGCCGGCGGTCTGCTCGCCGGCGCGGCGCACGATGAACGTGCCGCCGGAAGGCGACACGAAGCCGAGCTGGTGATCGGTGATGGGCAGGCCGCTGACGCCGGTGCCGACGCCGGGGGTGAGGAGCCCGAGGTTCTGCGCGTTGGTGATCTGGCCACCGTCGCGACGGAGGGTGGCGAAGTAGGGGCTGTTGGGATCGCGCAGCATCGCGAGCGAGAGCGGGATCAGCGCGGAGTTCGGATCGCGCGGATCGGAGAGGACGGTGAAGGGGGCGACGGCCGAGGTGGGCGTGGCTTTGATGCCGACGACCTGCTGGCCGCCGACGGTGGTGGTGTTGAACTGGTCGTTGTAGAACTGGGGCACCGTGACGTTGCTGCGCTCGGAACCGTTGGCGGTCGCGAAGTTGATGCGCATTTCCCAACCCTTGAGCGGCTTGGCGGAGAGGGTGACGTTGTAGCCGTCGGAGGTCTTGCTGTAGGTGTAGGCGTTGCCGCCGAAGCTGCCGTTGATGCCGGGCGGATCGATGTCGTCGCGATTGCCGAAGGTGGCGGTGAAGTTCTGCGCCTCGGACTGGTAGTAGTTGACCGCGCCCGAGAGGCGGCGCTCCCAGAGGTCGAGTTTGAAGCCGATGTCTTTGCTCACGCCTTTGCCGGGGGGGAGCGGGTTGTTGAAGAGGTCGCGCGTGGTGTCGAAGTTGATTTTGCCGTTCGACGAGTAGCTGAGCGACATGCGCAGGTCCTTGATCGGGGTGTCGAAGACCGTGCCGACGTTGAGGCCGTCGTAGGAGATGGGGCCGCGCTTGATGCCGGTGGCCTTGCGCAGGCCGGTGGCCTCCTCCTTGCGGATGCCGGCCATCGTGTCGATGCGGCCGCCCCACCACTCGGAAAAGAGGCTGGCGCCCCAGCTTTTCTCGTTCGTGTCGTCCATGGTGTAGGAGCCGTTGCCGGGGGCGGTGGTGCTGGGCACGCCGGACATGCCCATCGGGTTGGTGGCGGTGGCGGGCACGGCACCGGAGTAGACTTGGGGCGCTTGTTTGTAGAGGCGACCGTTGGGGTGTTTGATCGTCTGGGTCGGCCAATCCTGGCCGCCGAGAATCGTGTCGGGGAACATCGGCACCCAGACGCTGGGCATGAGGTTGCGGCCGGAGTCGGCGTTGGTGATCTGCGCGAGGTTCTGGATGATGTTGCCGGAGGCGTCGGTCTCGTAGAAGCGCGTGGTGTATTGGTTGGACCACGATTCCATGTCCTGCCGGAACACGTTGGCTTGGTGGCGGCCGAACCAACGGCCGAGATCTTTCTGGTAAGCGATGGCTCCGCGGTAGCCGCGCGCGCCGGTGAAGAACGGCGTGGCGACCACCGAGGTGTTGAACGCCCACTTCTGCCCGATTTGGCCGGTGACGGGATCGACGTAGTTGTTGCCGACGGCACCGGGGGCGAAGACCGTGGTGCTGCTGGCGCGGGGGGCTTCGTTGACGCGCGCGTCGTGGCCGTAGCGGAACTGGATCGCGAGGCCCTCGATGATCGTGGCCTCGGCGACGACGGACTTGATGCGGTTGAAATAGACGTCGCGGTGGTAGGGGCCGACGGCGGAGTCGACCTTGTCGAGATCAAGGACGCCGCCCGACAGCGCGACGACCTCGGGGAAGGCGACGAGATAGCGGGCGCTCTTGTTGTCCACGTTGGTGGCGGTGAGGTTGCCGGGCACATTGACAATGGGCGCGCCGATCGGATCGCGCGCGGGCAACTGCCAGGACAGGGGAGTCCTCACGGTGGGAGCTTGGGCGAAAATTGTGTCGCGGCTGTAGTAGCGGTATTCGCCGCGGATTTGGAGGCGCTTCAACGGCTGGACGGTGGCGGCGATGTGGTAGCCCTCGGCGTAGCGACCGAGGCCGGGGCGGGAATACTTGGTGTCGTCCTTCACGCCGTTGAAGCGGACGGCGAAGTATTTTTCTCCGACCTGGGCATCGACGGTGTAGCGGCGCGAACCTTCGGAATCGCCGGTGGCGCTCCAGGACATCGTGGGGCGGCGTCTCAGGTAGGCGCGCTTGGAGGCGCTCGTGATGACGCCGCCGGCGTCGCCGGAGCCGAAGAGAAGGGAGTTGGAGCCGCCGATGGCCTCGACCCGGTCGATGTCGAAAGTGTCGAGCAGCGTGGTGTCGGAACGGAGGAAACCGTCGCGGCGCGGGTTGCTGATTTGGAGTCCGCGCATCGTCATCGACTTCGGATCCTGACGGTCGCCATCGACCATGCCGCGCACGTCTTCGCCGGCGTTGATGACGGCGGCGCCGAGGCCGCCGATTTTCCAGAGCATGTCGGTCATGTCGACGGTGCCCATGTCGTCGAGCATTTGGCGGTTGAAAATTTTCGCGTCGAGCGGGGTCTTGTTGAGCGCGGTGTTGGTGCCGGTGACGGAGGAGGTGTTCGTGGCCTGGTAGGTGTCGGCCTCGTCGCCTTTGACCTCGAAGACGGAGAGCGTGATCGTCTCCTCCCGCAGTGCGGACTTTGCTTCGTCGGCCCGCAGCGCGGCGAGCTCGGCGGCGTCGAGTTTGCCGTCCCTGTTCTTGTCGTATTTGGCGAGCTGCGCCGGGGTGACGGCGGGCGCCGCGGCTTGGGCGGAAAGAAACGGCGCGGTCGCGAGC
>JBEANZ010000654.1:0-3384 GCA_041165185.1 Verrucomicrobiota bacterium
ATTTCGGACCGGGCCTGCGCGCGGAATTCCGCGGCTCGACTTGGTTCGGCGTTTTCCGCTTCGTTCGCCGCCTCCCCCATGAAACACACCCCGTCCGCCGCCCTCTCGCGTCGCAATTTTCTCGCCGTGCCCGCCGCGCTTGCGGCCGGGGCGATGTTCTCCGGTCGCGCCCTTCGCGCCGCGACCGCCGCGACCGCCGCGACCGCCGCGCCCGCGAAAAAGAAAATCCCCATCGGCATCGAGCTCTACTGTGTGCGCGGCGAGATGCAGAAGGATCTCCCGGGCACGCTCCGGCGCGTCGCGCAGATCGGCTACGAGGTCGTGGAGTTTTACTCGCCGTATTTCGGGTGGAAATTCCCCTACGCGAAGGAGGTGCGCACGCTGCTCGACGACCTCGGGCTGCGTTGTTACTCGACCCACAACAGCCTCGCCGCGCTCACGCCCGGCGAGACGATGGCGCGCGCGATCGAGCTCAACCAGATCCTTGGCGCGCGCTCGATCGTGCTCGCGAGCGCGGGGCGCGTGGTCGGCGTCGAGGGTTGGAAAAAACTCTGCGCGCAACTCACCGACGCCTCCGCGCAACTCGCCCCGCACGGTCTCACCGCCGGCTTCCACAACCACGCCAGCGAGTGGGCCAAGATCGACGGCGAGCTGCGCATCATGGATGTGATCGCGGCGAACACGCCGCCGGAGTTCACGCTCCAGTTTGACGTCGGCACGTGCATCGAGGCCGGCGCCGATCCGATCGCGTGGATCAAGGCGAACCCGGGCCGCATCCGCAGCGCGCACCTGAAGGACTGGGCGCCGGGGAAGAAGGAGGAGGAGAAGGGCTTCCGCGTGCTGTTCGGCGAGGGCGTGACGCCGTGGAAGGAAATCCTCGCCGCGGCGGAGTCCGTGGGCGGCCTCGAGTTTTACCTGATGGAGCAGGAGGGGAGCCGCTACTCGGAGTTCGAGACGGCGGAACGCTGCCTCGCCACGTGGAAAGAAATGCGCGGCGCGTGAGCGGCGCGAGGTAGGGCGGGGTCGGGGCTACCGTTTCGCGAGGGCGGCGCGGGCGCGGCGCCAGGATTCGTCGTCGTATTTCTCGCGTTGGGGGAGCGCGAGGGCGTGTTCGAGTTCGCGTTTCGCGGCGGCGTGCTGGCCGTCGGCGAGGAGCGCGAGGCCGAGTTCGACGCGGTGCGAGGGGAACTGCGGGCTGAGTTCGACGGCGCGGCGGAGGTGTTTCACGGCCTCGGACGTCGAGGCCGCAGGCAGCCCGCCGTAAACGAGGCGCACGAGAAAACGCGTCGTGGCGCCGAGCGCGGCGACCTCGCGGTGCCATTGGCCGAGCACGTGGTGGGCGTAGCTGTAGTGGGGATCGAGGGCGAGGGCCTGCTCGGCGTAGTCCTTCACGAGCCGCGAATTTTCGATCTTGGTGCGGGTGTCGGAGTAGAGGCCGAGCTTGGCGTAGCAGATGCCGAGGGAGAGCACGTTGACGGGATCCTTCGGGGCGAGGGCGACGGAGCGTTGGGCGTAGGCGAGGGCCTCGGAGCAGAGGCGCTTTTGCTCGGCGAGATCGGTGACGTCGAGGGTGAGGTCGGAATACTGGCGCGCGATTTTCTGGAGGACGACGGGATCGTCGGGGCGCGCGGCATCGGCTTGCAGGAAGAGTTGGAGCGCGGTGCGCGAGTCGAATTTCGCCTCGGCGGCAAGGGCGTCGCGTAGGAGCGCGGCGGGTTCGGCGGCGGGGAGCGCGCCGAGGAGGAAGCAGCCGAGGAAGAGGGGCGCGGCGCGGTTCACGGCGTTTTTTTCCGGAAGAGGTAATGGCTGACGAGCCACTCGGCGCCGCCGCGGTAACCCCAGAGTTCGGCGCAGCTCAGGTAAAAAATCCGCCAGCGGGTCCACCACGTGCGGGCGTCGGCGGGGCCGTAGGTGGCGGCGAAGATGGGCATGATTTCGGCGCGGTGGGCGTCCATGTTTTGCAGCCAGTGCTCGGCGGTGCGCTGGTAGTGCGTGCCGTCGACCTTCCAGTCGGCGACGAGCGTGAGATCGTCTTGGAACTGCATGAACAAATCGTGCGCGGGGATCTGGCCGCCGGTGAAAAAATGGCGGCTCATCCAGTCGGAGGCGTCGCGCGCGACGAAGTGGTAGCTGAGGCGGTGGTGCGTGAAGATGTGCGTGAAGAGCAGGCCGTCGGGCTTGAGCCAGCGCGCGATGGAGGCAAAGAGGCGTTGGTAGTTTTTCAGGTGCTCGAACATCTCGACGGAGACGACGCGGTCGAACTGCGCGGGCGCGGTGTCGAAGGCGTTGATGTCGGCGGTGACGATGGTGAGGTTGGTGAGGCCGCGGCGGCGCGCCTCGGCGTCGATGTGTTCCTTTTGCGTGCGGGAGTTGGAGATCGCGGTGATGCGGGCGCGGGGAAATTTCTCGGCGTTGTAGAGGCAGAGCGAGCCCCAGCCGCAGCCGAGTTCGAGGATGGACTGGCCGTCGGCGAGTTGCGCGCGCTCGGTGTAGAGCGCGAGCATCGCCTCCTCGGCGGCGGCGAGCGATTCGCGACCAGTGGGATAGAGGCAGCCGGAGTATTTGAGACGCGGGCCGAGGCAGAGTTGGTAGAAACGCGTGGGCACTTCGTAGTGCTGCTCGTTGGCGGCGGCGGTCTGCTCGGCGAGCGGGCGCGTCTTGAGATCGGCGACGTAGGCGGCGCGATCGTAGCGCGCGGATTCGTCGCGGAGGCGCTGCGCGAGCAGGCGGCGGATGCCGAGGCGGATGAGCCAGTCGGGGAGGAGGTGCAGCATGGAGAAAGGCTGAAAGGCTGAAGGACGGAAGGGCTGAAATCGGAAGGGCAGGGGGCGGGCGCCGGGTTGAGTGGTTTGGGATCGGTTCAGCCCTTCAGTCGTTCAGCCCTTCAGCCTTTCCCGTCCGCGGCGGCCAGGGGAAGAACGCGTTTGTCGTTTGCTGATAGCGGCGGTAGGCGTCGCCTTTGCTGCGGAGACTTTGGGCTTCGGCCATCGGAATGCCTGTTACGCGCAGCAGGAGAAACAGGATGCCCGCCGGCCCGATGATCGCGATCCAGCCGAGCGGGGAGGCGAGGGCGAAGACGAAATACGCGACCCAGATCAGCCACTCGAAAAAATAGTTCGGGTGCCGGCTGAGGCGCCACAGGCCGACGGCGCAGACGCGGCCTTTGTTCGCGGGGTCGCGTTTGAAGGCGGCGAGTTGCGCGTCGGCCAGCGCCTCCCCGCAGATGGCGAGGAGCCACAGCGTGGCGCCGGCGAACTCGAGCGCGTGCAGGCCGGGCGCGGGGTTTTGCGCGGCGAAGAGAAACGCCACACCGAGCGCAACGACCGAGACGGCCTGGAGCTGGAAGAAGCCGAACATCTTCGGGTGAAACACGGCGGCCCAGTC
>JBEANZ010000655.1:0-3178 GCA_041165185.1 Verrucomicrobiota bacterium
GCGCCGACCGTGGAGGCCGCGCCGGCGACGGCGACGGCGACGGACGCGGCGGCGAAGGGAAAGAAGAAAAATTCGCAACGCGCGCCAGCGGCGGTGGCGGCGCGGCCGCAGGCGCCGCTGACGCCGTGGGAGGAGTTGGCGCAGGTGCTGTTGTTGTCGAACGAAGTGGCGTTCGTGGATTGAGCCTTCGGGTGTGGGGCGGGGTCGCCGACCCCGCCGCAGCGCGGACGCCGCGACGGTCTTCGCACGACGAGAGCAGCCGGATGCGGCCCGGCGGGGTCGGCGGCCCCGCCCTACATCCCGACCGTCTCGAAACTCGACACGCACCGCGCCGCCGCCCATATCCCATTTCCCCATGAAAAAACTGCTTCTACTTACCGCCCTCGCGCTCCTCTCCAGCCCGTTCGCCGCCGCGGCGGACAACGACGGCTGGACCTCGATGTTCAACGGCAAGGACCTCGCCGGTTGGAAATCCAACGACGAAACCCCGAACTCGTTCTACGTCCAAAACGGCGTGCTCAAGGTCGCCACCGGCCGCGCGCATCTCTTCTACGTCGGCGCGGACGGCGCGGCGAATTTCAAGAACTTCGAGTTCAAGGCCAAGGTGCTCACCACGCCCGGCGGCAACTCCGGCATCTATTTTCACACCAAGTTCGAGGAGAAGGGCTGGCCGTTCAACGGCTTCGAGTGCCAGGTCAACTCGACGCACACCGACGTGAAGAAAACCGGCGGCCTCTACGGCGTGAAGGACGTGCTCAACAACGCGCCGAGCAAGGATTTCGAGTGGTGCGACTACGGCATCAAGGTCCAGGGCAAGCGCGTCACGATCTCGATTAACGGCAAGGTGACGGCCGACTGGACGCAGCCCGACGACTGGGATCCGGCGAAATCGCTCAAGAACATGAACGGCCGAAAACTCGGCGAAGGCACCATCGCGATTCAGGGCCACGATCCGAAGAGCACGACCTACTACAAGGATCTGTTTATCCGCGCGCTGCCGTAAGCGCGGGCGATGGCGTAGCGGCGGGCCGGGGTGGCGCGACGGAGCGCGGCGGCGGTTTCCATTTCCGCGAAGGCCTCGCGCTTGCGGCCGAGGGCGCCGAGCAGTTGCGAGAAATTCTCGTGCAGGTCCGCCGATTTGGGATCGAGGGCGAGGGCGGCTTGGAAAACCGGGAGCGCCTCGTCGAGGCGGCCGGCGTTGACGAGCGCGACGGCGAGCGCGGCCTGCGCCCCGGTGTCGCGCGGCGCAAACCGCGTGGCGCGCTGGAGTTCCGGGATGGCCTCGGCCCAGCGGCCGGCGGCGGCGAACGCGAGGCCGTGCTCGCGGAGCGCGCGGGCGAGGTGGCCGCGCACGCCGGCGTGGAGCGGGCGCAGGCGCAGCGCGGCCTCGAAGGAGCGGATCGCCTCGGCGTGCTGGCCGGTTTCGGCGAGCTGCGCGCCGAGGTTGTCGAGGGCCTCGACGTAGTCGCGCGCGAGTCGGATGGCCTCGGCGTAGGCGGCGATGGCCTCCTCGCGGCGGCCGAGGGCGGCGAGCGCGTTGCCGAGGTTGTTGTGCGCGATCGGGAACTCCGGCTGCATGACGATCGCGCGGCGGAGGACGCGCTCGGCGGCGACGGGGTCGCCGGTGAGGGTGAGGACGGCGCCGAGGTCGTTGAGCGCGGGGGCGTTGTCGGGGCGCAACGCGAGCCCGGTGCGAAAGGCGGCGATGCCATCGGCGTGCTTGCCGGCCGCGACGCAGACGGGGCCGAGGTTGAACCACGCCATCCACGCGGCGGGGTTGCGCGCGACGGTGGCGCGCCAGAGGGTTTCGTTGTCGCGGTAGTCGGCGCACTGGCGAAACGAGAGCGCGCCGCCCGCGACGAGCAGCGCGGCGGCGACGGGGAGAAAGATTTTCCGCGGCAGCGCGGCGAGCCCGGCGGCGAGCAGCGCCAGCGGCGCCATGCTGGCGAGGTATTGGAAGTGATCGCCGACGAAGGCGTAGCGGAAAAAATAAACGTTGAAAAATCCGAGCACGGGAAACAGCAGCGCGCCGAAACACGCGGCCGCGAGGAGCGCGGAGCGGGCGGCGGCGCGCCGCCACGCGAGCCAGGCGAGGCCGGCGAACGCCGCGATGGCCGCCAGCGCGGGTGCGAGGTCGACCGCGGTGGCGGTCGTCGCCCAGCGCGGGTAGATGAACGTGAGCGGGTGCGGCCACGCGAGTTTGCCGAGGTAAAACCACGTGGTCTTGCCGGCGATGGCGAGGCGCTCGAGGAGGGATTGGTTCCACTCGGCGCCGAGCGCGCCGGAGTGGTGGCGCTGTTCCCAAATCGTCCAGGCGGCCGCGACGGCGGAGAGCGCGAAGAACGGCGCGAGCGCGATCCCATCGCGGAGGCGGGGCGCGCCGCACCGCCACCACGCGAGCAGCGCCAGCACCACGGGGAGCATGACGGTCGAGGGTTTGCTGAGGAGCGCGCACACGGCGCACGCCAGCGCGCAAAGGTAGGCGAGGCGCGCGCGCGCCGCGAGGGAGCGGCCCGGAGTAGCACCGGTTTCCGACCGGTGTTCAGTCGCGGCATCGGTGGCGGGAGGGGCGGCAAAACGCCGGTCGGAGACCGGCGCTACCTCGAGCCATTTCAGCCAACACCAAATCGCCGCGAGGAAGAAAATCGCGGACTGGGTGTTCTTAAGTTCGCAGATCCACGCGACGGACTCGACTTGCACGGGGTGCAGCGCCCAGAGCGCGGCGCCGAGCCAGGCGCCCGGCAGCCGCAGGGCGAGCAGCACGCGCCAGAGGAGCAGGGCGCTGAGCGCGTGGCAGAGGATCGTGACGGCGTGGTAGCCGGCGGGGTCGAGGCCCCAGAGCGCGTGCTGGAGGCGGAAGTGGGTGAGGACGAGGGGGAAATAGTTCGCCTCGGCGGTGGTCCAGATCGCGCGCAGGCCGCCGGGCTCGGTGACGCGGGGGTTGGCGGAGACGTGGGAGTCGTCGTCCCAGAGGAACGCGTAGGGGAGGGTGCGCGCGTAAACGGCGAAGACGGCGAGGGCGAGCGCGAGGCCGAGACCGAGCGCGCGGTAACGCGCGAAGGGCGAGGCGGCGGCGGGGGCGCGGGCGGGCGAGGCGGGCACGGGCGAAGTTCGGCGGCGGCGCGCGCGGGTTCAAGCGGGGAACGGCGCGGCGGCGACGCGCGCACAAAAAAAAGGG
>JBEANZ010000656.1:0-9619 GCA_041165185.1 Verrucomicrobiota bacterium
GTCGGGCCCTCGTCGAACAGTTTCAGTCCGACCCGGACAGCAAGCTCTTCCTCATCAGCCTCAAGGCCGGCGGCGTGGGCCTCAACCTCACGGCCGCGGAGTACGTCTTCCTACTCGACCCGTGGTGGAACCCCGCCGTCGAGGCGCAGGCCGTGGATCGCGTCCATCGCATCGGCCAGAAAAGCACGGTCTTCGTCTACCGCATGATCACCGCCGGCACGATCGAGGAGCGCATCCAGACGCTCAAGGCCTCGAAAAAGGATCTGTTCGACAAACTCATCGGCGGCCTCGGCGGTGATTTCGACCTGAGCCAGCACTTCACCTCGCTGCGCAGCCTCGTCACGCTGACGACGACCACCGAATCCGAGGAGCCGTCGGAACCCTATACGCTCGACTGAGCGCGTCCGAAAATCCGTCCCGTTACCTCGGGAAAAAGATGGTGGCTCGGACCGGAATCGAACCAGTGACACAAGGATTTTCAGTCCTCTGCTCTACCAACTGAGCTACCGAGCCATCGGTGTGAGGGGCGAGAGCAAAGGGCGCGTCCGAGACGGGTCAACGGGAAACTCCGCCGAATTCCGCCGAATTTCAACGCGACGCATCAGGCGTTCGCCCGGCGGAATTTCCACCGCGCGGCCGATGCGATTGTCGCGGTTTGCCCACCGCGCCCTCCCAAATCCGCCGTTGCAGGGGGTGTCTTTCTCGACGGAAACAGCGCGGCCACGGGACACCATTGGCCCCACTGATAATCGGGCGGAATGAGTTGAAGTTTCTCGGCACCCGCGAAATCTCCCGCGATGCGTTTCCCCCGCTATTCCCTCCCGCTCCTCGGGTTCGTCGTCGCCGTCTCCGCGTGCCGCAAGGCCGAGGTCGCCAGCTATCGCACCCCCAAGGAAACCCCGCCCGCCGCCGGCGCCGCCGCCTCCGCCGAAGACCCGCACGCCGGCCACGCGCACGCCACCGCCGCCGCGCCCGCCGCCGCACCCGCCGGAGCGCCCGCCGCCGCGCCGTTCGCGCCGATGGCCGCCGCGGCCCCCGGCGGCGCGATGGCCAACACTGCCGTGCCCACCGCCGGCGGCGCCGGCCTCGCATGGGCCGGCCCGAGCCACTGGCAGGCGAAGCCCGCCGGCGGCATGCGCAAGGGCACCTTCATCATCCCCGGCGAGGGCGGCGCGACGGCCGAGCTCTCGATCACGGCCTTCCCTGGCGACGTCGGCGGCGATCTCGCCAACGTCAACCGCTGGCGCGGCCAGGTGCAGCTCGGCCCCATCGGCGAGGCCGATCTCGGCGCCGCGATTCAGCGCCTCGAGCGCAACGGCCTGAAAATCGGCGTCGTCGATCTCGGCGGCGCGCCGGGCGCGGGCGCGCAACGCATCCTCGGCGCGATCGTGCCGTTCGACGGCGGCACGTGGTTTTTCAAGCTGCTCGGACCCGACGCGCTCGTCGCGAAGGAGAAGGCGGCGTTTGTCGCGTTTCTCGATTCGGTGAAGCCGGCCGGCAAGTAAGCGCGCATGAATCCCACCGTCCGCTCCGTTCGCAATTTTCTCGTCTCGCTCAAGCTCACCGTCGTCCTGCTCGCGCTCGGCCTCGTGCTGGTGTTCGCCGCCACGCTCGACCAGGTGAACCTCGGCATCTGGGGCATCCAGGAAAAATGGTTCCGCGCCTTCGTGGTGTTCCAACCCGTCGGCCGTGCGATCGTGCCGCTGTTTCCCGGCGGCTACACGATCGGCGGATTGCTCCTGCTCAACCTGATCGCGGCGCACATTTACCGCTTCAAACTCACGTGGCAGAAACTCGGCATCCAGCTTGCGCACCTCGGCGTGATCCTGCTGCTCGTCGGCGAGCTGCTCAGCGGTCTCTGGCAGGAGGAATACTCCATGCGCTGCGACCCCGGCGAACCGAAGAACTACTCTGAGAGCCAGCGCGACACCGAGCTCGTCATCATCGACACCACCGACGCGAAGTTCGACGAGGTCGTCGCCATCCCGGAAAAAATTCTCGCGCGTCAGGAAGCCGTGCAGCACGCCAAGCTGCCCTTCCGCGTCGTCGTGAAGGAGTTTTTCCCCAACGCCGGACTCGACATGCGCAAGCCCGACTCGAAGGCGCCCGCGCAGGCCACGCTCGGCCTCGGCCTCTCCATCGCCGCGACGCAGGAGCCGCTCACCTACAAACAAAATGAGCGCAACGTCCCCGCCGCCTCCATCGAACTCGTCGCCGCGAGCGGCTCGCTCGGCACGTGGCTCGTCTCGCCGCGGTTCAGCGCCGCCGACTCCCCGCCGTTTCTCAAAAGCCCGCAGGCGATCACGCACGAGGGCCACACCTACAAAATCGCGCTGCGCTTCGCGCGCGCCTACAAGCCGTTTTCGCTCACGCTGCTGAAGTTCAGCTTCGACCGCTACGCCGGCACGAACACGCCGAAGAATTTCTCCAGCAAGCTGCGCCTCACGACGCCCGACGGCCGCGACGACCGCGAGGTCCTCATCTACATGAACAACCCGCTCCGCTACGGCGGCCTGACGTTCTACCAAGCCGACTACGATCACGAGAAAGAGCTCTACACCGTGCTTCAGGTCGTGCGGAACCCGAGCTGGCTGCTCCCCTACGTCGCGTGCGCGGTGATGACGCTGGGCCTCATCTGGCAATTCGGCTTCCACCTCGTCGGTTTCATCGAAAAGCGCAGTGCGAAGGGAGCCCCCGCTGAAAAAGGAAAAAGCCAGACCGGTTGAACCGCTAATCTTCGCTAATCCCCGCTAATCCAAACCACCCACCCAACGCCCGCGCTTCGCCGACTAGGCGAGGCCCGCACTCTCATTCGCCCCATCGCCTCAGAAAAATTAGCGAAGATTAGCGGTTAACTCTCCTCTGTTTTCGACCTCTCACGCCCCAATCTCTCCGCGCCCTCCGCGTCCTCCGCGTTTCAAATTTCTCCGATCCCATGAAGCGTTTCGTCCCCCTGCTCGCCCTCCTCGTCGCCCTGCTCTACGTCGGCGGCTCGCTGCGTGCGCCGAAGAATCCCGGCGCGTTCGACATCGTCGGTTTCGGCAAGCTCCCCATCCTCCTCAACGGCCGCCTCAAGCCCCTCGACACCGTCGCGCGCAGCTCCCTCCTCCAGTTGCAGGGCCGCCAACGCGTCAGCACGCCCGAGCTCGCCGCGCCGTTCGTCGACTCGCCGACCGAGTGGCTGCTCGACGTCTGCTTCCGCCCCGAAAAAGCCGACACCTACCCGACCTTCGCCATCGACAACCCCGAGTTGCTCTCGCTCCTCGGCAAGTCCGGCGACGCCCTCAAGATCAACTACACCGACAGCACGAAAAAAACCCTCGCCATCGTCGGCTTCCTCCCCGGCACACACCGCCGTTTTTCCTTCAACGATCTCCAGCCCCACTTCCGCGTGCTCGACGAACAGGCCAAGCTCGCCAACCAGGTCGAGAGCGCCGTGCGCACCGCGTTTCAAGGCGCCGTCGTCCAGCTCTACGGCAACCTCATCCACTACCAACGCCTCCGCCATGCGCTCATCGCCCCCGGCCGCGGCGAGTTTCTCGACGACCTCCTCAAGCTCCAGGACAACGCCGCCGCCTGGGCCGCCGCGCTCAAGGCGCAGGTGAACAAGGAGCCGCACGATGCCGCCGCCGCGACCGCCGCCGCCGCGATCGGCGAACGCTTCGTCGACATGGCCAACATCGCCGGGTCGTTCCTCGTCGTCCCGCCCGCCCCCGGCATCACCGATCCCACCGCGTGGAAATCCGCCGGCGCCGCGCTGCTCGAGGCGTTTCGCAGCGGCCGCGTCGACACCGCCGCCTTCGCCTACGCCGGCCTCGCCCACGCCTGGCGCAACGACAAACCCGACCGCTTCAACAAACTCCTCGAGCTCTTCCGCACCGACCTCTTGAAGGGCAACCCGGCGCTCTTCGGCAAGACCGACGCCGAGACCCGCTTCAACGCCGCGCAACCCTTCTACACGAGCATGTCGCTCTACGCGATCGCGCTGCTCGTCGCCATCGCCTCGTGGCTCGCGTGGCCCGAGGCGCTCGGCCGCGCCGCCTTCGCGATCACCTCCGTCACCTGGTTGCTCGCGACCGCCGGCATCGGCGCGCGCATGTGGCTCGAAGGCCGCCCGCCCGTCACGAATCTCTACTCCTCCGCGCTCTTCATCGGCTGGGGCGCCGTGCTGCTCTGCCTCATCCTCGAGCGGTTTTTCAAGAACGCGATCGCCCTCGTCGCCGCCGGCGCGATCGGTTTTGCGACGCTGCTCATCGCGCACCACCTCTCGCTCAGTGGCGACACGCTCGAGATGATGCAGGCCGTGCTCGACTCGAATTTCTGGCTGGCGACTCACGTCGTCATCGTCACCGCGGGCTACTCGGCGACGTTTCTCGCGGGGTTTCTCGCGATCATCTACGTGCTGCGCGGCTTGCTCACGAAGTCGCTCGACGCCGCCAGCGCCGACTCGCTCGCCCGCATGGTTTACGGCATCCTCTGTTTCGCCACGCTCTTCAGTTTCGTCGGCACCGTGCTCGGCGGCATCTGGGCGGACCAATCGTGGGGCCGCTTCTGGGGCTGGGACCCGAAGGAAAACGGCGCGCTCATGATCGTCATCTGGAACGCCCTCATCCTCCACGCCCGCTGGGGCGGCATGATCAAACCGCGCGGCCTCATGTGCCTCGCGATGGGCGGCAACATCATCACCGCCTGGAGCTGGTTCGGCACCAACATGCTCGGCGTGGGCCTGCACAGCTACGGCTTCACGAGCGCGGCGTTTGTCGCGCTCACGTCCTTCGTCGGCGCGCAACTCGCCCTCATCGCCCTCGCGAATCTCCCGCTCGCCAAGTGGCGGAGTTTCCGCGCGACGACGTAATTCGCCTCCACGCCGCGCGGCCCCGGCGCTTGTGCCCGCGGGCCGACCGTTTTCCCTCGCCCGCGTGCCCACGCAAACCCGCGAAGTCCGTCCGTTCCGCCTGCCGCGCCACGTCCTCGCCGACGGCGCGCTCCTCCCCGTGCCCGCCGGCTGGGAACTCCTCCCGCCCGGCGACCCCGCGCTCAGCCGCCGCATCAAGGAAGACGGCCCCTCGTGGACCGTGATCGAGTTGAAGGGCCGCAAGCGTTTCTCGCGCGGCATCTGGGCGCCCGCCGACCGCATCGCCGCGATCCGCGCCGACCTCGCCGTCGAACGCGCCGATCCCGCCTACCAGCGCAAACTCGACTCCGCGCGCGCGCGTCGCGTCGTCGAGGAGCAACACTACGCGGAGGATTTTCGCGGCGTGGTGCTCGCCTACCTCGCGTTTCATCCGAGCTACCGCGCCCAAGCCGAGGCGCTGGCCACGCGCATCGCGGCGCACGCGACGCCCGTCGGGAGCGGCACCGTCGCGCGCACCGAGCGCATCCCCATCGAAGAGCGCGCCGAGGCCGCGACGATCGCGTGGATGCGCCACCAGACGACCGGCTACGACCACATGCGCATCCCGCGCGAACGTGGCCTGCGCCGCGAAGTCCGCCGCGAACTCGCCGCGCGCTCCAAACACCTCCTCGCCCTCTACCGCGCCGGCCACGCCATCGACCTCGCGCGCTGCCCGCTGCACGCGGCGCTGCGGCCAGCTCCCGCAGCCATCGTTGGTTCCCCCGAGGTGGCTTGAGCTACAGGCGGGGAGCGTCGTTTACCGCGCAACCGGTTCTGCCAGTTCTCTCTCATGGCCCGTTCCGCGCCCCCGAGAGATTCCGCCGCCCGCTCCGGCTGCGAGGCCAGGCGCTGGCCGACCACCGAAATCTCCGCGCACACGACCACGCTCTCACACGGGGCCGTCGCGTCGGTGCCGAGGAAGTTGTCGACGATGGCGCGCCCCTCGCGGAAAAAGAGGCCGCGCCTCGTCCCTAGGTTAGGGGCGCCATTTTCCGAGTCGGCCAAACTGGAAAATCCATCGGCCAAACCCTCAAACTCCTCCGCACATGAGCTTCAATCCCAAGCAACCCTACAACGACCTGCCGCTCCTCCCGCCGCCCGGCGATCTGGAAACCAAAGCCGTCCTCAAACGCTGCGTCGCCGCCAACCGCGCCCTCGCCGAACTCAAGGGCGCGGGCGATCTGATTCCCAATCAGGCCGTGCTCATCAACGCCATCCCGCTCCAGGAGGCCAAACTCAGTTCCGAGATCGAAAACATCGTCACCACCCAGGACGCCCTGTTTCAAGCCGCGCTCGACGAAAGCCGCGTCACCGATCCCGCGACCAAGGAAGTCCTCCGCTATCGCACCGCGTTGAAGCGGGGTTCCGTCGCCGTCCAAGCCGGCCCCTTCCGGCTCACTCTGCTGGAGGAACTGTGCGGCATCCTCCGTGACGAGCCGGTCAAGTTTCGCGCCGGCGTCGGCGTTTACATCGGCAACCCCGCCGCCCGCAGCGTCACCTACACTCCGCCGGTCGGCGCCGCCGTCATGCGCGCGAAGCTCAAGAATCTGGAGACGTTCCTCCTCGCCGAAGACGACCTCGACCCGCTCGTGCGCATGGCCGTGGCCCATTACCAATTCGAAGCCATCCATCCGTTCACCGACGGCAACGGCCGCACCGGCCGCATCCTCAACATCCTCTTCCTCCTCCACGCGGGCCTGCTCCGCATCCCGGTGCTCTACCTCAGCCGCCACCTCATCCAGCACAAAGCCGAATACTACCGCCTGCTGCGCGGCGTCACCGAGCGCGGCGCGTGGGAACCGTGGTTGCTCTTCGTCCTCACCGGCGTCGAGGAGACCGCCCTCTGGACCACCGGCCGCATCCTCGCCATCCGCGATCTATTCGAGCGGACGCTCGTCCGCTGCCGCGCGAAGTTGCCGGCCAAGGTCTATTCCAAGGAGCTCGTCGAGCAGGTCTTCACCCAGCCCTACTGCAAAATCCAATTCCTCGTGGACGCCGGGATCGCCGGGCGCCAGACCGCTTCCGCCTACCTGCAGGAGCTGGAAAAACTCGGCGTCCTCCGAGGGGAAAAACAGGGCCGCGACGTCATCTACAAGCATCCCGCGCTCCTGAAAATCCTCTCCGCCTGATATGTCGAAGGCTTCGACACGTTTTTTTGATGTGTCGAAATTTCGTCGAAATTTCGACATGTTCCAAAAACGTGTCGAAGCCTTCGACATATCGCGCGACGCCCCCCAAAGCCGGTTTCGCCGCCGCCGTTTAAACGGTTCTCGCCCGCGCCAAAACTCGTCCGGGCCGGTTGGGGCGCGTGACAATCCCTTGAGTTTTCCCCGGGCCGCGCGTGTCGTGGCGCCCGCTCCCGCGATGTCCGCCTTCGTCAACGTCTCCGTCTACAAATTCACGCCGCTCGCCGACCTCGTGCCGCTGCGCGATCGCCTGCGGGCATTCACGGCGGCGCACGCGTTGCGCGGGACGATTCTCCTCAGCACCGAGGGCATCAATCTCTTCGTCGCCGGCACGCGCGCGAACGTCGATTCCCTTCTCGCCACCTTGCGCGCGCTCCCCGGCCTCGCCGATCTCGCGCCGAAGGAGAGTCTCAGCGCCGAGCAGCCGTTCAACCGGATGCTCGTGAAGATCAAAAAGGAGATCATCGCGTTCGGGGTCTCGGGCGTGGACCCCGCGCGCCGGCCGAGCCCGAAGCTCGCGCCGCGCGAGTTGAAGCGCTGGCTCGACGAGGGCCGGCCCGTCACGCTCCTCGACACGCGCAACGACTACGAGGTGCGCATGGGGACGTTTCGTGGTGCCGTTGTGCCGCACATCGACCACTTCCGCGACTTCCCCGCCGCCGCGGAAAAGTTTCCCGCCGCGCTGAAGGACACGCCCATCGTGATGTTCTGCACGGGCGGCATCCGCTGCGAGAAGGCGGCGCCGTTTCTCGAGCAGTCGGGTTTCAAGCACGTCCACCAGCTCGACGGCGGCATCCTGAAATATTTCGAGGACTGCGGCGGCGCGCATTACGACGGCGAGTGTTTCGTGTTTGATCGGCGCGTCGGCGTCGACAGCGCGCTGCGCGAGACGGGTTCGGCGCTTTGCTTCAACTGCCAGCTCCCGCTCACCGTCGCCGAGCAACAGGACCCGCGCTACGTCCCCGACGTGAGTTGCCCGCACTGCGCCGCGCGCGAATCCACCGCCGCCACGCCGCCGCGTCGCGACGAAGCTTAGCGCCGCCGATGCCGCCCGCTCCCGCCCCGCTCGCGCCGCCACCCGGCCCCTTCGATCCCGACGCGACGCTCGATCGTTTCCTTGCGGCGACGGCGGCGCGGGGGCTCTCACTCTACCCCGAACAGGAGGAGGCGATTCTCGAACTCTTCGCCGGCCACAACGTCATCCTCAACACCCCCACCGGCTCCGGCAAATCCCTCGTCGCCGCCGCGTTTCATTTTCGCGCGCTCTGCGCCGGCGAGCGCTCCGTTTACACGTGCCCGATCAAGGCGCTCGTGAACGAAAAATTCCTCGCCCTCTGCCGCGACTTCGGCCCCGAAAACGTCGGCATGATGACGGGCGACGCCTCCGTCAACCCGCGCGCTCCCGTCCTCTGCTGCACGGCCGAAATCCTCGCCAACATCGCGCTCCACCGCGGCGCCGACTCCGACATCCGCGCCGTGATCATGGACGAGTTTCACTACTACTCCGACGCCGAGCGCGGCTCCGCGTGGCAGGTGCCGCTGCTCACGATGCCGGGCGCGCGTTTCCTGCTCATGTCGGCGACGCTCGGCGCGACGGAATTTTTCGAACGCGAACTCACCCGCCTCACCGGAGCCCCGACCGTCACGGTCCGCAGCGACCGTCGACCTGTGCCGCTCGCGTTCGAGTATTCCGAGACGCCCCTCACCGAGCGCGTCGCGCAACTGCTCGTGGAGAAACGCGCGCCCGTTTACCTCGTGCATTTCACGCAGCGCGCCGCCAGCGAGGCCGCACAGGATTTGATGAGCCTCGCCGTCTGCTCGAAAGAAGAGAAGGCCGCGCTGCAAACCGCGCTCGAGGGCGCGCGCTTCAACAGCCCCTACGGCAAGGAAGTCCGCCGCTGGTTGCGCCACGGCATCGGCGTCCACCACGCCGGCCTGCTCCCGAAATACCGCATCCTCGTCGAGCAGCTCGCGCAGCGCGGCCTCCTCAAAATCATCTGCGGCACCGACACGCTCGGCGTCGGCATCAACGTCCCCATCCGCACCGTCCTCTTCACGCAGCTCTGGAAATACGACGGCAAGAAGGCCGCCGTCCTCAGCGTGCGCGACTTCCGCCAAATCTCCGGCCGCGCCGGCCGCAAGGGCTACGACGACCACGGCTACGTGATCGCGCAGGCGCCCGAGCACGCGATCGAAAACAAGCGCGCCGAGGAGAAAGCCGCCGCGAATCCCGGGAAAAAGAAAAACGTCGTGAAGCAGCGCGCCCCCGAGGGCACGATCAGTTGGGACGAAAAAACCTTCGACCGCCTCCGCACCGCGCCGCCTGAGGAACTCACGCCGCAGTTCGACGTGTCGCACGGGATGCTGTTGCTCATGCTCAGCCGCGACGGCGACGGCTGCCGCGCGTTGCAGCGCCTCATCCGCGACTCGCACACGACACCCACGCGCAAACGCGTCCTCCGCCAACGCGCCTGGCAACTCTTCCGCGCCCTCGTCGAGCGAAAGATCGTGGAGATTTCGCCCGTAGGGCCGGCGCTTG
>JBEANZ010000657.1:0-8437 GCA_041165185.1 Verrucomicrobiota bacterium
CCCTTCAGGATGCTCGATCAAGAACAAACTGACCGGGGGTATCGCCGCAACGGCTCAACCCCCGGCTACTTTCTGGCACACCTCCGGTGTGCAAACCGTCCCAGCCGCCAGAACCGGCGCGCCCCGGAATCCTTAATTCAATGGCAGTGGGGCAACGCCCTGGGAAATGTCCCCAAAAGAATCCAAACCCTGAAAGGGCGAAACCCGACGAGGGTGTCGCGCCTTCAGGGCGAAGACCTCTTGCCAATCCGACTCCCAGAGCGTTGCCCCACTGCCATTGAATGAGCGGAGAATTCCCGCCGCCGCGATGCCTTGCACGCCGGAGGCGTGCCAGAAAGTAGCCGGGGGTTGAGGCACGAAACCCCCGGTGATCATGGTTTTTCCGATGCACCCCGGAGCGGGTGCCAGAAACTCTGGTAGGCGGACCCTTCTGGCATCCCGTCAGGATGCTCGATCAGGACACCGTAACCGGGGGTGTCGCCGCAACGGCTCAACCCCCGGCTACTTTCTGGCACACCTCCGGTGTGCAAACCGTCCCAGCCGGCAGAACCGGCGCGACCCGAAATCCTTAATGCAATGGCAGAGGGGCTTTGCCCTGGGCTTTCCACCTTTCGCCCCTTTGGGGCTCCCGATCCTTGGCCGCTAACCAATGGAAATGGCGACGAATCAGGAATTGTCGCGTGTGCCTACGGCGGAAACTCCGCCGTCAGGCGGCGCAGCGTCGCGAGGTTGCGCATCGAGGAGGTCGGGAGTTTCAGCGCGCGCACTTCGGGCGTGCTCCAAATCGTCGAGTCGCTCGATTTGAGGCCGCGGTAGAGCCAGAAAAACTCGCGCCCCTCGACGCGAAACGCGTCCGTCGCGCTCGCGCTCCCGCACGCCGCGAGCCCGCGCGCCTGCGTCGCCGGCAGCGGCGCGCGCAGGAACGCGCAATGGACCACGTGTTTCTCCAGGTCCATGTCGGCCTCCGCGAAGGGCTGAAACACCGCGAGCGCCGCGACCTCGGCGCGCGTGCGGACAACCGTGTCGACCGCGTAGCCCAGCGTCGCGGCGAGGTGCGCCTCGATTTGGGTGGCGAGTTTGCGCGCGTCGCGCGCGGGGCAGGCGAAGAGGACGTTGCCGCTCGCGATGAACGTCTCGATCTCGGTGAACTTCAGCTCGGCGAAGCGCGCGCGCAGGTCCTCCATGCGGATGCGGCGGCGGCCGAGATTGATGCCGCGGAGAAAGGCGATGTAGCGGGTCATGGCCGCGCAGCGTGTCGGCGTCGCCGCGCATAGCGAAGGGAAACTCGCGTCGGCACCCGCGCGGGCGCGCGGTAGGTTGCCGAGTTCGTAGTTCCGGCTTCAGGCGATTCGGAAGATTTTCGGTCCGACTGAAACCGGGACCGTCCGGTCGTGGGCACCGGGCGCAGAGCTGAGAGCTGGGAGCGGAGAGCAAAACCCTACGGCGAAATCCGCCAGGGTGCTTCCCACCTCGACCCGCGCGTGAGCCGCGCCGTGCTTTACACCCGGCGCGCTGCGCGCCTTCGTGGCCGCGCAGCCCGCCGCCGCTCCTCCCCCCATGCCTCCCGATCCGATCCGCGAATTCGATGACGCCGGCCGCCGCGCGGCGCCGGGCGTCGTGGGTGAATTCATCCTGTTCCTGCGCGCCAACAAAAAATTCTGGCTCATCCCGTTGCTCGGCGCGCTGCTGCTCCTCGGTGTGGTGGCGTGGCTTGGCGGCACGGCGGCGGCGCCGTTTATCTACACGCTGTTTTGACGGTGCCGCGGCGTCGGGCGGGGTCGTCGACCCCGCCGTTCTGAGGCCGACTCGCGCTATGGCGCCGGCAAAGGCACCTCGGCCCAGCGCGCGAACTCCTCCTTCAGCGCGGGCGTGGCGGCGGCGTTGGGCGGAAATTTCTTCCTCAGGGTCGCGAGCTGTTTCGTCGTGAGGCCGCGCGCGCTCCACCAGTTCGCGTTGGTGAAATCGGCGTCGGTGAGGTCCGCGCCGTCGAACCGCGCGAGCGAGACGTTCGCGCCCCGGAAGTTCGCCGACTCCAGCTTCGCCCCCGTGAACGTGGCGCCGATCAGTTTGGCGCCGGTGAAATTCGCCATCATCAGGTCCGCGTCGGAAAAATCGGCGACGGAAAAATCCGCCCGCTCCGCCTCGAGCTGTTGCATCATGCTCGCGCGCATCACGGCGCCGCGGCCCGCCGCCTCGCGCACCACGGCCTGCAACAACCGCGTCTCGACGAGGTTCGTGTTGGCGAGTTTGGCGCGGGTGAGGTCGGCGAGTTCGAGCGAGCCGCCGCCGAGCTTCGCGCCCGTGAGATCGGCGCCGACGAGCGAGGTGCGCAGGAAGCGCGCGAACATCAGGTCCGCGCCCGGGAGCGCGGCGCCGGCGAGGTTGAGGCCGGTGAGATCGGCGGAGCGCCACTCGCGGTGGTCGCCCGCGACGAGCGCGCGAAACGCCGCCTCGCGCGCCGCCGGCGCGGTGCCCGGCTGGCAGAGCGTCCAGAATTCCCGCTCGCGCGTTGCGCTTCGTTGCTCGCGCAGGAGCGTCGCGGTGAGGCGCACGTTTACGGTCAGCACCGCGAGGCCAGCGAGCACGATCACGGCGGTCGCGACGGCGGGCCAGGACAGCGCGCGAGACGGGGATGGACGGGGATTTTCGCTCATGGTTGCGTGCTGCGGCCGGGGCGATCGCGCGCCGCCGACGACCTACCGATGCCCGATCAAAACACAACCCCCGACCTCGCCGCCGCGCCGCGGCGCGCGCGCCGCGCGTGGTTCCGCGTCGCCGCCGTGCTCGTCGGACTCGCGCCGCTCGTCGCGCTCGAGATCGCGCTGCGCCTCCTCGACGTCGCGCGGCCCGCCGCCGCGGATCCGGCGGCGGGGTTTGGCGCGGCGCCACCGCTGTTCGAGCGGCAGGGAGACGTCTGGCGCACGGCGCGGGCGCGCGCGCCGTTCATCGCGCCGCAGGAGTTTCCCGCCGAGAAACCGCGCGGCGGCCGGCGCGCGTTTTTTTTCGGCGGCTCGACGGTCTTCGGGCATCCCTACCTCGGCGACACCGCGTTTCCGAAGTGGCTCGAGCTCGAACTCGCCGCCCGCGATCCCGCGCGCGCGTGGCAGGCGATCAACTGCGGCGGCATTTCCTACGCGAGCTACCGCATCGCGCCGATGGTGCGCGAGGTCCTCCGCCACCAGCCCGACCTCATCGTCGTCGCCACAGGGCACAACGAATTCCTCGAGGACCGCACCTATCACGTGGAGAAAAACCGCTCCGCCCTCGGCGCGTGGCTGCGGCGGCGCGCCGCGGCGTTGCACACGCTCGCGCTCGCACGGCGGATTTTCTCCCGGGAAAACGCGACCCCGTCCTCCGCCGATCCCGCAGGCGACGCCGCGCTCACGCCGCATGTCAACACCCGCCTCGACTACGAGAGCGGCTATGCCTCCTACCGCCGCGACGAGGGGTGGGAGCGCGACGTCGCCGCCCAATACGAGGAGTCGCTGCACCAGATCGTCGCGGACTGTTGGGCGGCGGGCGTGCCGCTCCTACTCGTGCGCCTCGGCTCGAACCTCCGCGATTGTCCGCCCTACAAATCCGAGCACCGCGCCGGCCTCCCGCCGACGGCGGAGACGGACTGGCAGGCGGCGTTCGACGTCGCCACCGCCACCGAAAAAACCGATCCGGCGCGCGCGCTGCGGCTCTACCAGGAGGCCGCCGCGATCGACGGCGAGCACGCTTTGTTGAACTTCCGGATCGCGCGCCTGCTCGACCGGCTGGGGCGGGCGGCGGAGGCGCGGGCGTTTTTCGAGCGGGCGCGCGACACCGACATCTGTCCGCTCCGCATCACGGCGCCGCTCGAGCGGGCGCTTCTCAGTGTGGCGCGCGAAACCGCCACACCGCTCGTGGACGCCGCCGCCGTGATTGCGGCGCGCTGCCCCGACGGCCTCGCGGGCAACGACTGGTATGTCGACCACGTCCACCCGACGATCGGCGGCCACCAACTCATCGCGCGCACGATCGCGGCGGAGTTGCACGCGCGCGACTGGGTGGCGGGCGCGGCGGACTGGCCGGAAGCGGCGCGCGTGAAAACCTACGCGGCGCATCTCGCCACGCTCGGGCCCGCGTATTTCGCGGACGGCCGGCGGCGCGTCGGCTGGCTGGAGAATTGGGCGAAGCGCCAGAAGCTCGCGGCGGAGACGCTGCCGGTGGACGCCGCCGGTTTCGCGCGCCTCGCCTTCCGCCGACTCGATCTCGGCGAGGAGGATTCGGCCTGGGCGGCGCTCGCGGAGGCGCTGCAGCGCGACCGCGCGACGGAAAAACTCGTCCGCGCCCGGGCGCAGCAACTCGTCGCCGAAGGTCGCGCGGCGGCCGCGGAGGCGTTGTTGCGGCGGCTCGAGTAACGCTCGACCGCGAGGTCCGCCGCGAGTCGCGCCGCGCCGATCACGCCGCGAGGAGCCGCTCGGCCTCGGCGAGGATTTTCGCGAGCGGCGCCGTTTTCTGCACGTAGGCGGAGATTTTTCCCTGGAGCGTTTCCTTCACCACGGCGGCGTCGAACAGCACGCCGGTCAACAGCATCACCGGTGTGTCCGGCTGCAGGCCCTTGAGCGCGTCGATGAACTTGAGGCCGTCCGACTCGCGGAGTTGCAGGTCGGAGACGACGAGGTGCGGCGGATCGCGGCGCACGGCGTGGAGCGCCTCGTCGGCGGTTTCGGCCGCGGTCACGCGGTAGCCTTTGCCGGTGAACAGGAGCTCGAGCAGCTCGCGGATGGGGGCTTCGTCGTCGACGATGAGGATGTTTTTTTTCATGGGCGCGGGAGCCGGTGGCGTTGGGGCGAGGCGGGCGCGGCCGAACCGACGACGTGCGCGACGACCACGCCGCCGACGACCTGGTCGCCGTCGCGCAGCGGAAACACCGCGACGCGCAGCGCGATCAGCCGGTCCTCGATGGTGGCGGCCAGCCCGCAGGTTTCGCGGCCGTCCTTGAGCGCGCGCGCCACCGGGTCGGGCGCGGCGGGTTCGTCGGCGTTGATCGGGAGGCGCACGAACCGCGCGAGCGGCTGGCCGATCATCGCGGTCTCGGGTTGGCCGAGGGCCTGGAGCACGGCGGGGTTTACGCGCGAGATGCTCTGCGCCTTGGTGAGCACGAACACGAGGTCCGTGATCGAGTCGACGATGATGGACTGGTAACGCAACTGGTGCGCGAGCGACTGCTGCGCCCAGCGGCGCTCGAGGTTTTCGGCGGCGAGACGCATGTTGGTTTCCGCGAGCTCGGTGGTGCGCGCGACGACGCGCGTCTCCAGCCCGGCGTTGGCTTCCTGCAACGCCCGGTGCGCACGGCGGCGCGCCGCGAGATCGTCGCGGATGAGCCAGCCGGCGCCGACGAGCAGGAAGAGGTTGACGGTCACGCCGGACCAGACGCTCCAGCGAGTGGACTGCGCCTGAAGGAACGAGGCGGTGTCGCGCGCGCTGAGCAGCTCGAGCGCGGTAGCCCGGAGTTTTTCGATCGTGAGCAGGAGGGCGCGCAGGGCGGCGCCGGCGGCGTCCGCCTCGCGCAGCGCGCGCGCGGCACGCTCATCGCCGGCCTGCCGCGCGGCGACGAGCGCATGCGCGGCGCCGCGCCACGCGGCGAAGGACGGCTCGAGTTGTTGGCCGAGGGCGCGTTGCGGCGGCTCGTGCGCGGTGAGCGCCTGGACGATTTCGAGATGATCGGCGGCGCGCGTCTCCGCCTCGCGGGCGGCGGCGAGGGTGGCGGCGTCGCCGCTTTGCAGAAAGGCCCCGAGCGCGCCGTCGCCGAGCCGCAGCTCCGTGCGGAGGCCGTCGAGCTCGATCATGACGGCGTGGGTGTGGTTGACCCAGTCGCTCGTGGCGGCCGAGGCGCCGACGTTGCGCACGGCGCGCGCGGCGACGAAGACGGTGACGCCGGCGACGAGGAGAAAGAGGACGACGACGCGTGGAATCGGGGAGTCTTTCACGGGGAAAAAACGGGTCAGGCCGCGGGCGTGGCGCGCGGGCTTGCGGGCCGCGCGCGATCCGGATCCGTCGCGGGCGGCTGGGTTTTTACGACGGTGTAGCGGGCGCGTTTTTCAAAGGTCTGATAGCTGAACGTGAACTCCTGCGCGAAGGTCCAGTTCGCGTCGAACGAGTCCGCCACCGAGCTCGCGATCTCGCGAAGGGTCGGGCCGGAGCGTTCGAGTTTCATGACGTATTTGCGGTTGTTGTAGTCGAGGTAGGCGCGGTTCTCCTCGACGTAGCAGACGGCGTGGCCGGTGCTCTTGCCGACGAGCTCGACGCGGACGAGCCGGGTGGTGAACCCCTTTTGCCGGAGCACGTGATCGGCGAGCGCGGCGTAGTCGATGCACGTGCCGCGCCGGCTCGCGAGGAATTGCCGCGGGCTCTGGACGTCGAACACGTGCGTCTCGAAATGGAAATTTTCGAAGAACGTCGCGAAGCGCTTGGGGGACATCTTCGGGTCGTTGCTCAGCTCGTCGAGCGTGAGCGCCTGCAACGGGGCGAACGCCAGCGCGCCCGCCACGGTGGCCGCGACGACGCGGGCCGCCGGGCCGGAAGAAATTTGCCGCCGCCGCCGCGCGGCCGGCTTGCCGTCGAAAGGTGCGTTCATGGTGTATGCCTAGAATCGGCCGGAGCGCGCCGGAGTTTAGCCTTTCGCGCAAACGGGGCGCGCGGGGCGCGCGCTTCTCCTTGAGGCGCGAGCGGTGCGCTGTTGTCGTCGCGCCCGCGCGTCCGTGCGCGAACTTTTTTCCGTGTCGCCTCCAATCCAGGTCTCGCCCACCGCCGCCCGCCGCTTCCTCCGCCGCGCGTTGCTGCTCGACGCGCCCGCGCCCGATCTCGCCACCGCGCTCGCGCATCACGGCTTCATCCAAATCGATCCGATCAACGTCTGCGGGCGCATGCACGACCACATCCTGCGCCATCGCGTGCCCGGCTACCGTGAGGGCGACCTCGGGCGGCACCTGCACGGCGATGATCCCGCCGCGCCGCTCGCGGCCGAGGCGCGCATGGCCTTCGAGCATCATCTGCCGGACTCGAACAACCTCGCCGCGCTCCCGCTCGACGCGTGGCCGCATCTGCTCGCCGCCATGCGCGCGCGCACCCGGCACGCCGGCGCGTGGTCCGGCCGGCTCACGCCCCGCGAACGCGCCCTCGCCCCGCGCCTCCTCGCCGCGATCGCCGCGCGCGGCCCGCTCGGCTCCGAGGATTTCAATGACGGCCGTCGCGCGCGCGCCGTCTGGGGCGCGGCGACGCTCGCGAAATCCACGCTGCAAAAACTGTTCTTCCACGGCCGGCTCCTCATCGCCGCGCGCGACGCGAACCGCCGCCGCTACGATTTGCCCGAGCGCGTCCTTCCCGCTGCCACGCTCGCCCTGCCCGAGCCGTCCGCCGCGGAGACCGCGCGCTGGCTCGTGCGCCTCAAGCTTCGCCAACGCCGCCTCGCGCTCCTCAAGCGCGACGAGGCGCGCCTCGCGGCGGACTTTGCGCACCCCGTCGTCCTCACCGGCCTCGACTTGCCCGTGCTCCACTGCCTGCGCGAGGACGCCGCGCTGTTTTCCGAAATCGAAAATCAAGAATCCAAAATCGAAAATCCCCCCGTCCCCCTGCTGCTCGCGCCGCTCGATCCGCTGATCTACGACCGGCGGATTACGGCGGCGCTGTGGGATTTCGACTACACGTGGGAAGCCTACACGCCGGCCGCGAAACGCGTGCGCGGCTACTACGCGCTCCCGCTCCTCGCGGGCGAAGCGCTCGTCGGCCACGTGGATCCCAAGGCGGATCGGGCGAACGGGAAACTGGCCGTCGTGTCGCGGCGCGTCGCGCGCGGACACCGCACCGCGCCCGCCGTGCGCGCGTTGGCGCGGTGGCTCGGGCTGCGTTGAGCGCGCCCTACTCGTCGCCGCCGGCGAGCACGCGGAACAGCGCCTCCGGGGGCACCTTGGCGAGCCGCTCGATCAGTTCCTCGCCGTTGATGAGCGTGATGCCGCGGTCCGTGGCCTCCGCTCGCGCCTCGCTGGAAAATCCGCCCGGCGAAATCACCCAGCCCGCGTCGACACCCGACGACACGAGCCCGGCAAACAGCTCCCGCACGACGCGCGGTCCGGCCATGCCCGCCGCCCCGGGCAGGCAGCAAATCAACACGACGGGTTCGGACATGTTGGGGCGCAGCAGCTCGAGGTTGGCCTCGCCGCCGCTCGGGCGCAGCCGCGCCTTGTAGCCGGCGTTTTCAAAGAGCGCGGCGACCACGCCGCGCACGCGGTTCGTCGGCCAGGCGGTGAGCTGCGCGAGCGTGGGCACGGTCGCGATCTGCGGCTTGGCCTCCGCCTTGGCGCGCTGGATCGGCTGGGTGTTTTCGCCGCGCGAGCGCCACAGCCACCACACGAACAGCACGGCGATCAACGAGCCGCCGCCGAGCCCGAGCGCGAGCGCGTGCTCCGCGGTC